>PTJW01000121.1 GCA_002937495.1 Pseudomonadota bacterium
TTGTTTGTATTACATTGTGGGCAAACTTCGTCTGTTTCTTCAACAGCTGACTTTGCTCTTTCAGCATTTACAATTTTATCATCAACAGTTTGTTTAAATGGAGTCCAGAACTCTGTTAAGAATGCAATCCACTCTACCTTACCGTTTGAAATTTCATCTAAGTCATCTTCCATTGTAGCTGTAAAGCCATAATCTACATATTTAGGGAAGTGCTCTACTAAGAAACCTGATACAACTCCACCAACTTCTTCAAGGTGGAATCTCTTCTTCTCTAGTTTTACATAACCTCTATCTTGAATTGTAGTAACAATAGTAGCAAATGTTGAAGGACGACCAATGCCTCTTTCTTCTAATATTTTAACTAATGTAGCTTCAGTATATCTTGGAGGAGGTTGTGTGAAGTGTTGCTCTGGCTTAATTTCTTTAGCATCCATTGCTTCACCTTCAGTTACCTTAGGCATAATATCATCATCAAAACCATCTGATGCACCATCATCTGTACCTTCACGATATGCTTTTAAGAAACCGTCGAATGCAACAACCGAACCTGTTGCTCTAAATACATGTTTAAGATCTGCAGAAGCAATATCTACACCTGTTTGGTCTAGTAAAGCATTAGCCATTTGACAAGCTAATGAACGTTTCCAAATAAGATCATAAAGTTTTGCTTCATCTACTGATGCATTTTTTAATGTACCAGGTATTGCATTTGGGTTTGTTGGACGAATAGCTTCGTGGGCCTCTTGGGCATTTTTAGCTTTACTTGCATAGTTAATTGGAGCCTTAGGTAAGTATTTATCGCCATACTTAGTATTAATAGTGTCTCTAACTGCAGTGATGAACTCGCCTGATAATGCTACAGAGTCTGTTCTCATATATGTAATGTAACCATTTTCATATAGCTTTTGAGCAGCCATCATTGCTTTTTTAGCACCAAAGCCTAATTTACGAGAAGCTTCTTGCTGTAGAGTAGATGTAATAAACGGAGCCATTGGCTTACGCTTAGTTTGCTTTTTCTCTACTGACTTAACAGTCCATGTTTGTGCATTTAATGTAGCTAAAATATCGTTAGCTTGTTCTTCGTTTTTAATATAGAACTTATCTAGCTTATCACCATTAAAGTGAGTTAGCTTAGATTTAAGGTCTTTATTTTCAGAAGTATTAAATGTACCATGCATTGACCAGTACTCTTCTGGGTTAAAGTCTGTAATTTCTTTTTCTCTTTCAGCAACTAGTCTTAAAGCAACTGACTGTACACGACCTGCAGATAAGCCTTTTCTAACTTTTCTCCATAATACAGGTGATAAGTTAAAACCTACTAGATAGTCTAAAGCACGACGAGCTTGTTGTGCATTAACCATATCCATGTTTAGCTCACCAGCGTTTTCAATAGATGCTTGAACTGCTGATTTTGTAATTTCTTGGAAAGTAATACGCTTAACTTTAAGTGTACCTTCTTTAATTTTTTTAGATAAATCTCTTTTACGCTTTACTTCTTCTAATACGTGCCATGCAATAGCTTCCCCTTCTCTATCGGGGTCGGCTGCTAGATATAAAGTTTCTGCGTCTTTAAGAGCTGTAAGAATTGCGTCGATGTGTTTCTTTTTACCTGATGAAACAGAATAATTCATCTTAAAGTTATTATCTGTTTCTACTGAACCGTTTTTACTCGGCAGGTCTTTAATGTGACCAAATGAAGCTAGGATTTTATAGTCTTTACCTAGAAAGCTTGTTAGTTTTTTAGTCTTCGCTGGAGACTCTACTACTACAACATGTTTCATTAATTGTACCTTCATATTCTATAATTTTAAATCGATTTTATAATTAATGTATTATACAAATTTATATTAGGCAAGAAAAATTTAACATAAAGTTATATTATAATATATATATTATAAAAAAGAATTTGACATATATTAGGTATTTTCTAAACAAAATAAGTTTAAACTTTAATACCAGATTTTTCTATTATTCTTTTATATATATTCATTATTATTTCAGTATCTTTATATTCTGACTTATTGAAAAAGTCATTTATATTTATCCAAGCAATACCGCTATGCTCATCATCTCTATAATTTAAAGGCTCTTGCTCATCTACTTCAAACAAGTATGAAACATTATAATGAAGATGTTCACTAACAATTTGTCCTTTTTTAGAGTGTAGCCCAACAGCAATAACCGAAAAATCTATTACCTGTTCATCATTATTATAAATTTGCTTAAACTTATTTTTATTAATGCCAGTTTCTTCTTCTAGTTCTTTTAAACATACATTATAAAGGTTTAAGTCTCCATCTGCATGTCCTCCAAACCAAGACCATGACTTATATATATTATGATAACCCATAAGCATTTTTGTTCTATCTTTGTTTAAAATAAGAGCTGATGCTGTTAAATGACCAATTTTATTATCTCTAACTGCCCACATATCTTTATCAAATAATTTAAAAAATTGATTAAAGCTATCAAAATCCGCTTTTTCATGCTGATCATATGGCTTATAGTTACTTAGTAAAGAGCATAAATTCATATTTTTTACCTTTTATTAATTTATTTTATATGAAAATAATAGCATGAATTAATATAAATTCACAAGTCAATATTATATAGTTATGTAACCTAAAACATCTATCATCAAAGTTATTTTAAATACCAATAAAAGATTTTCTGTTTGATTTTTAAGCTTTTTTTAAAAAAGTTAAAATTTTCTTTAAAAATCGCTTGACTTATTAGTTACTTTTATATATATTACAAATCATCGCAAGGCGATAAAGGGCTGTTAGCTCAGTTGGTAGAGCAGTTGACTTTTAATCAATTGGTCACAGGTTCAAGTCCTGTACAGCCCACCAT
>PTJW01000122.1 GCA_002937495.1 Pseudomonadota bacterium
AAGGTTTGATTGGCACTGTTCAATATGCAATCCAAAATCTGAACTTACTTTATCCAATACGAAAAGAATATCTTCGCGGCTTGCTGGTTTGTTTAATACTTCTACAGCAGTTTGAATGTTAGTAGTCATCTTGGGAACTCCATTGAGCATATAGCTCTTCATTAAGAAAATAGTAATTGGTTTTTTATTAGATAAACTTGTTTAATCCTTTTATTTTTGCAGAATTAAGCTTATCTAGGTTTAAAGAAAGGTATTGCTAGTCTTAAACTATATAACTATTATACTACACAGTTTAAAGACTATACCCCTAATTTTTTTAGATATTTCTTATTTTTTAAGCCTGTAGACTAATATCCTAGCATTTAACGCTCCTTAAAATAGCCATTTATATTAATTTTAACAACAATACTTACTTTAAATAAAAGTAAGTACATACAAGATTTAAGTTATGTTTAAAACACACTAAAAAAAATGAATAATAAGTGATTGAGATTAGACTTATAATATAATATTATTTTTTTTGCAAGATTTTTTTATTTATAATGAATTATTTTATAATTTTTTGTTTATAAATAGTTATATAGACAAAAAAAGCACCTTAAATATAAATGTAAGGTGCATTAATTACGATATTCATTAAGATAACTGCTGTTTGATGTTTGCTTTGCTGCTATGTTTAATAATAATTTTACATACATAACCTGTTACCAGGCCAACAAGTAGTAAAACGCCATACTCTTTTGCTGGTAAACTAAATGCTTTATTAATATTTACAACATAATAAAACTCAGTAATACCTGCAAACAGGAAAATAAATTGGGCTTTATTGCCTAATTTACTAATGTTAATTAAAAAAGCAATAAAAATTGCCAACATTAAGGGTTCAAAGTGTATAAGATCCATATATTCACCTATTCCACTGTTTTAAAAAGTGTTTAAGAACAATATACTTATAATACTTACCAACAAAAAAAACAAGGATTTTCATAAAATATACCCCTCATTTTTCATTTCTTTTTCTATAGTACATAAATTTATTGAAATATTATGCTTTAATAAGTATAATAAGCAGTGTCTAGAAAACTATATATATAATATAAAGAAAGTTAACTAATGAGATTTGTTAATTTCGTAGGGGAAAAATCTATTAAGCAACTAAATGCTATTGGAGATGTAGGCTTATTTATTCATAGCTTTTTTGTTCAACTATTCAGATTCCCTATTTATTTAAAACTAACTTTACGCCAAGCAGAGCTTTTAGGTGTAAACTCATTACCTATTGTTTTATTAACATCATTCTTTACAGGGGCGGTATTAGCACTACAAACATACCATGGCTTTGGTAACAAAGCTTTTGCTGATGCATCGTTAGGTTCGGTTGTTGCCTTATCAATGTTAAGAGAGCTAGGCCCAGTATTAGCAAGTTTAATGGTTTCAGGACGTGTTGGTGCAGCTATTGCCGCTGAAATCGGTACAATGAAAGTTTCAGAACAAATTGATGCTATGATTACTTTAGCAACAAACCCTATTAAATACCTTGTAGTACCAAGAGTATTAGCATGCTGTATTATGGTCCCTATTTTAGTTATTATTGCGAATGTAACAGGTATTTTTGGTGGTTACTTAGTTGCTACTAATATGTTAGATATTGGCTCATACAGTTATATTCAAAACTCATTTTCTAATGTTCAATTTTCTGATATCTTTTTAGGTTTAGTAAAAGCATTAGTATTTGGTTTTATTATTGGTATTATGGGGTGCTACCATGGTATGAAAACAGAATCTGGTGCTGAAGGCGTTGGTAAAGCAACAACAACAGCAGTTGTTTACTCATCAGTTTTAATTTTAATAGCTGACTACTTTGTAACAGCATTTATGTTCTAAGGAGATTTATAATGACTTTAGCAAAAAATGAAAAAATCAAAGTAGAGTTTAAAAATGTTGCCAAACAATTTGGCGATAGAGTTATTTTAAAAGACTTTTCTTTAAAAGTTCCAGAAGGTAAAACAGTTGTTGTTTTGGGTGGTTCTGGTACTGGTAAGTCTGTTTCTATTAAATGCTTATTAGGTTTATTAACTCCTGATAATGGCGATATTTTAGTAGATGGTGAATCAGTAATTAACTTAAAAGAAAAGCAGCAATACAAACTTATGGAAAAATTTGGTATGTTATTCCAGTTTGGTGCATTGTTTGACTCATTAACAAACTGGCAAAATGTAGCCTTTGCATTATTAGAACAAGGTATAAAGCCAGCTGAAGCTAAAAAAACAGCTATCGAAAAATTAGCACTTGTTGGCTTAGGCCCACATGTTGCAGATTTAATGCCTGCAGAAATTTCAGGTGGTATGAAAAAGCGTGTATCATTAGCTCGTGCTATTTGCACAAACCCAGAAATTGTTTTATATGACGAGCCAACAACAGGTTTAGACCCTATTACAGCTGATACAATTGACAGACTTATTGTAGAAATGAGAGACAAACTAAATATAACAGGTATTGCTATTACTCATGACATGCAATCAGCTTTTAAAATTGCAGACTATATTGCATTATTATACCAAGGCGAAATTATTTATTATGATACTGTTGAAAATACAAAAACAACAGATAATCCATATATTAAGCAATTTATTAACGGCGAAGAGAATGGTCCTATTGACTTCTTCGGAAAATAAAAATATATTAACTAAGTAGATAAAAATTAAGGGAAAATTAAAATGTTCACAACAGAAACAAAAGTAGGTTCAGTAGTATTAGCATCAGCTATTGGTTTAGGCTGGCTTACTTACCATTCAGGTTCAATTTCTAGAGTT
>PTJW01000123.1 GCA_002937495.1 Pseudomonadota bacterium
TCCATTTGTGAATAAATAATATTAAAAATAGCTTCTCTAACTCTTTCACCTGTTGGTCTAACATCTTGACCTTTTGGTGCTAATAGTCTTCTATTTCTAAATTCGCCGCCAATAATTCTCATTTATTTACTTCCCTTTTCTTTTTCAAACTTTTCTACTAATTCTTTAAAGTAGTGCTCTTCAATTTCAATAATATCACCTTTAGGGATTTTACCTAAAGCTAAATCAGCAAATGCAACTCTCATTAATCTTGCTACTGTAAATCCAAGCGCTTGCATTGCTCTTCTAATTTCTCTGTTTTTACCTTCTGTTAACTCTAGTAGTACCCACGAGTTTTTACCACCGTTATTCTCTTGGTTATAAACTTTAATAGACTTGAACTTCTCTTTATCAACTTTCATACCAGCTTCTAGCTTTTTAATATCATCATCTGAAAGTTTACCGTTAATTCTAACTCTATATAGTCTAGGTAAAGCAGTTTTAGGGTGCATTAAAAATTCTGCAAAGTGACCGTTATTTGTAAATAGTAATAAACCTTCTGAGTTAAAGTCTAACCTACCAACCATAATTAAACGACCTAAACGCTTTGGAATAAGTGAAAATACTGTAGGACGGTTTTTATCTGCTTCGTCTTTTTCTGTACAAATATAACCAACAGGTTTATTCATCATAAATAGCTTAACTTGACGAGTGTTGATTTCTTTAAAATTAACATGGATAGTTTTTCTATCAATTCTAATAGTATCACCAGGGCTTACAAATGTAGCGCACTCTGTAATTTTCTTACCATTTAAATATACTTTACCTTGGTTAATTAGCTCTTCTGCTTGTCTTCTTGAGCAATGACCATTTTGAGCAATAATTTTTGCAATTCTTTGTTTCATAAATTTTTAATACTTTTTTCTTTAAAATAACTTGTTTTACCTAGTTTGTTTTTAACATAAATGCATAAAAATATCAATATTTCTTAATTTATTAGCCCTTTTTAGCCCCTAAAGTGGCATTTTTGTGTTCTGAGTGCAACAGTAGTTGTATTAAGTACACAAAAAACGACTTTTTGCTATTGAAACTTGCATTATTTTGTTTTATATTGAAAAACGTAATACATGAACTAACTTTTTGTGACTAGAGAGTGTTATTGAAACCCTCTTTTTAGTAATATAATCTATATACATTAAACGGAAATAAGATTTATCAACAAGTGCGTATGGTAATCTAACCGACAAAATTCACGGAAGGATTTTTTAAAATCGTTCGAAACAACTATTAAAGTTATTATCAAACTTATAATAAAAAGAAAAACAAGTAAGTTTTATAATATTATAATCTATAATTTAGTTTTATGGTTTCTACGGTGTTTAAGTTTAGAAAAAAAAGAATAATAGAAGACTTAAAATACACCCCTTGACAACTTAATAAAGAAAACCATTAACTTATAGTCTTTATTGATAGCTTTTATTCAAGTTTCTTTAGCTAAGAAAAGAATAAAAAGCATATCGTATCGTCCCAGATACATGATACTTCGGATACGGCATTCAGCTAATCTTAAACTTTAAAAGATCTTACTTTATTGATTGCGTTATAGCTATATATAATTTAAGCGTCCATTATCTTTCTTTTACCGTTCCTTTCCAGGCAAATAAGAGATTGAATAAATACTAAAAGTAAAGATATAAACCAATGCTAGTACTTGTTAAGATTGACATTGTAATAATATCTGAATCAAAAGTGGAATAAGAACATAATAATAAAAATAAAACAATAAAACCAAACTTATCAAAATTTATATTTTATTTTAATTTTCAACACTGAACTAAAAGTTTTAAGAAACAATAAAATTACTCAAAACAAACAAATTTGAAAACAAACAACTCATCGAACTGCAGAGCCTGCAGGCAAATCATAAGATAGCCTGTAGGCTTTTTTCGTGTTTTTAAACAGCCCCCACTTTACTATATTAAAATATGTGTTATAATTATTAAAGTTTGCATAAAAATATATAAAAGGACTATAACATGTTTAAATTAGACGCTAGATTAGAAAACGATACTATTGAATTAGGTAAAATTGAATTTATTAAAGTTTTAATGAGTAAAGACAATAACTATCCTTGGTTAATTTTAGTACCAGAAATTGCCGATGCTACAGAACTATTTGACCTTAATACTCAACAACAGCAACTTTTAATGCAAACTATCACAAAAATTTCGAAAGATATGCAAGTTGAATTTTCAGCAGATAAAATTAATGTAGGTGCATTAGGTAATGTTGTTAAACAATTACATATTCATATTGTAGCAAGGTTTGAAACAGACATTGCTTGGCCAGGACCAATTTGGGGACAACACCCAGCAAAGCCTTATACTCAAGAACAACTAGAAGCTCAAATTAATAAAATGAAAGAAATGTTAGGATTATAATAATGGGAATTTTATTTAAGCCTGCTGCGCTAAAATCAACTCTTATTTACTTAGCAATTTGCTTTTTTGCTACTATGTCATTTCAAGGATATGCACATGGAAAACTAGGCCCTATTGGCGCTTGGATTTTATCTGTAAACATAGTTTTAGTTACAGTAATGGCAAAAGATAAACTTTCAGCTATTGTTAACTTTGGCAGAACTCCTGAAGGCACACTACTATGGTTAGCTGCAGCTGGTGGCTACCCAGGTTTATTTATTGCAAGGTTTATTTTTAACCACAAAACAACAAAACCAGAATTTGTAAAACCTATGTGGATGCTACTAATTTTACAAGTAGGTGCTATTTTATATTACTTTGTTGTGCTAGATCAGTCATTCTAATTA
>PTJW01000124.1 GCA_002937495.1 Pseudomonadota bacterium
AAATGAAAGTTCAAGTAATTATTCCTAGTAGAATTGGTTCAACAAGATTACCAGAAAAGAACATTCAAGATATTTGCGGTAGACCTATGGTTGTTAGAGTATGTGACCAGGTTGCAAAAGCTGGGATTGGCGAAGTTATTGTTGCAGTTGATCACCCTAAAGCAAAAGCTGTTGTTGAAGAATATGGATATACAGCTATTATGACAGACCCTGAGTTGCCATCAGGTTCTGATAGAATTTATGCAGCAATGACAGAACTTGAAAATAAAACAGGTGATAAAGCTGATATTATTATTAATGTACAAGGTGATGAACCATTAACTCCACCAGAGCTAATTACAGATACAGTTAATGCATTTAAACAAAATGAATGGATTGATGTTTTAACATATGCCCACCCTATTGATGAACAAGCTGACTTAGATAACCCTAACATGGTTAAATTAGTTACAGATGAAAATAATAAAGCACATTACTTCTCAAGAAGCTTAATTCCACATGGTGCTAAAGTAGCAAAAAGACATATTGGTTTTTATGCTTATAAAAGAGATGCTTTAGAAAAATTTGTTAAGTCTCCTCAATCACCATTAGAGATTCAAGAAAAACTTGAACAACTTAGAGGTTTAGATATTGGTCTTAACTATTATGTAGCAATGACTCATCAAGCACCTATTGGTGTTGATACTAAAGAAGATTTAGAAATGGTTAGAGAAATTGTAGCTAAAGAAATTGAAAAAGGTAACATGGAAAAATAATTCATTTTACAAATAAAAAAAGCCTGCGTAATGCAGGCTTTTCGCTATTTTAAAACTAGTTTATTGGTTTATTGCATTGTAATAATTTTGCAATTGATTACGCTTAAAGAATTTACGAGCAAAGTACAACATAAATAGAATTTTAAGTATAAACTGCATGATATTACCCATGTAATATAAATAAGCATTAGGCTTAATATCATAAACTACACTATAAAAAACTGATTGTTCAGAGCTTTTAACATAGTATTTACGCATTTGTTGAACAGCTATTCTAGTTTCAGAATTATGTGAATAGTTACTTTGCTGAAACATTGTATGCAAATACTTCTGGTAATCATTTACCTGATTGTCAATTGATTTTAAACCAGCTTTATAGTTAACATACTCATTATAACTTAAAAATCTATTAGTGATATATAGCTTAATTTCTTTTAAGCTTTCGGCTAGTTCTTTAATTGTGCCTAAGTTTGCACGAAACTCAACCAAGTTTTTTTCGCCTAATTGAATAGCATACAGATCAAAAATCATTTGTTCTTCAACTTTTTCAATCAATAAGATATTTTGCTCAACTTGGCTAAGATATTTATTAATATTATTTGTAGCACCTGTGTATGTAACAGCAGATGTTGAAATAACACTTAAAGAAGCTAAGGTTACAAACATTGCTTTACGCATTACTGTTGTTTCTAGTTTTGGAATATCCATAATTACAAATAAGAAAAATAATATCAGTGATAACTTTTCTAAAAATAATATAAGGAATAGTCCGTCAATTTGTATACTGTAAAAACAGCTTAAGATTATCAGTACAAACAAAATTTTATTCATATTTTGTCTCATAATTAGTACCTGTAAAATATTAAGAATGTATAAAGATTATAAGCATTATAGACTATAAGGTCAAGCAACAAAAAAAAGACTTCCATATTAGAAAGTCTTTTAAATTATTGAGTTAAACTACAAAATAGAGTTTAGGTACTCATCTTCTGTTTTATCTGGAATTTCAGCTAAAACATAAATTGCTGCTCCATATAAAACAAAAGCGATAATGCGAGATACAGTAATATACACGCTGCCAGATTCTCCCAAGTCAAGCATTCCTGAAGTTGTAAACTTAGAGCTAGCATATTCAGAAATAAGGCCTACCCAAAATAAAACTAAACCCAAGCAAAGTTCATTTTTAAACTGGCCAAGCTTAATTACTCGGTAATATCTATACCCTGCATAAAGAATAATAAAAGTATAAATAACAATAAACCAGTGCATTTGAGGGTTACTCAGCGTAAGTAAAGATAGTAAGCTTAGCAGCAAACAAATCATAAATGGAGTTTTAAGAAGCTTCATAGGACTTCTCCTTAGAGGGTCAAAAGATTAAGAACATATAATAATATATGAACAAAATAATTAAATTTCAAGATTTTTTTAGTGTTTACTTTCTAAAAAGTTTACTAAATCATCAAATTTATATCTTAAATGCTCTGCTTTTTCTGATTGATACTTAAACACTGGAATCTCTAATTTTCTTAAAATATTACACAGCTCTTTCTGTTCTTGTTTTTCATCTAATAAAACTACACAACAAGCTTGTAAGTCAGCATCTAAAACTAAAAAGTCAACTGGTGTTTTACGCAGTTTATTTTTAAAGTATTTATATGACTGCTGGTTCTTTTTATTTTTTGTAACCATTTCGTCTAAATACTTAGCTTCAGTTTGGAATGTTAAGCAATAGTTAAGAGGTAGACTGTTGTATAAGTCTAGATAAAATTGCTTTTGCTGATTAGATAAAGTTTTTGCTTTTGCAGACTTTACTAACTTATTCTCATAAAGAGTGTACATTATCCATAGTGCTCCTAGCCACAGAATAAAGAATAAAACAAAGTTCATAATAAAAATCATCCTTATTATATTAATGAACTATTAAAATGAATAAGCTTTGAATTACAACAAAATTTATTCAACATACATACTACACATATTAGCTTACACCTAAAAAGTGTAACATTGCAAGAAAAAAATTAA
>PTJW01000125.1 GCA_002937495.1 Pseudomonadota bacterium
TATGTTAAAAAAAGGTGCAATGTTTGGTTTAGACGCTAGAATAGCTTTAGTTATATTTGGAGCATTATCAGTAATATCAGGTGCAGCACTATATTCTGCAATTCAAGATGCTAAGGCAACATCTATTATTGCAGATATTAATGAAGTAGCAAAAGCTTATGAATCATACCTTTTAGATACAGGTCAAGAGCTACCATCAAGAAGTACAGATAGATTAAACTGGAAGTTTTACTCTTATGATACTAATAACCTAGTAGTAAATAGAGCGAATGTAGAAAACTGGAAAGGTCCATACCTTCCATATGAAGATAATACAGGGGCAGAATATTTAAATCATCCTGCTTATGGTAATATTTTAATGGAGCTTGTTGATGATAAAGACTGGAGTGCAACTCAGTGGGAAGCTTGTGATAATGCAGGTGAAAAATGCTATATGGCTGTTTCTATTGATGGAATAGGTAATGCATCATTAGTTACTAAGATTGACCAAAAAATTGATAATGGTGATGGCGCAGGTGCTGGTAAATTTAGATGGATTACTTCTAATTTAAATGCACGATGGATGCTTTTTGTTAGACCTGTACAAAACCCTAAAGGTTAATATTTATAAATCTTTGCGGTTAAATTAAATATATCAAATCAACAGTTACTTTATTATTTAATTTAAATATTTGACTATTTCTCCACAAAATTATAAAATTATAAAGAATTTAAAATAAAAGGAATTTAATTTATGACAGACTTTAATGCTCAAGGACCTAGATGTTCATATTGTGGTAAATCTCATAACGAAGTTAAAACTATGATTGGTGATGCAACAGGTGATAGCTTTATTTGTAATGAGTGTGCAGCATTATGCTTAGAAATTGCAGACAATAACGAGCAAGCAGAGGTAACAGAATTAGAACTTAAAAAGCCAAAAGAAATTAAGGCTTCTTTGGATGACTATGTTATTGGACAAGAAAAAGCAAAAAAGGCTCTTTCAGTAGCTGTTTATAACCATTATAAAAGACTAAAAACATCAGCTAAAGATAATATTGAAGTTCAAAAGTCTAATATTTTACTTATTGGTTCAACAGGTTCAGGTAAAACTTTACTTGCAAGAACTTTAGCTAAGCAATTAGATGTTCCTTTTGCTGTTGCTGATGCTACAACATTAACTGAAGCTGGTTATGTTGGTGATGATGTTGAAAGTATTATTTTAAACCTTGTTCAGGCAGCAGATTATGATATTCAAAAAGCTGAAAAGGGTATTATTTATATTGATGAGATTGATAAAATCACTCGTAAGGCTGATAATCCATCAATTACAAGAGATGTATCTGGTGAAGGTGTACAACAAGCTTTACTAAAAATTATTGAAGGTACAGTTGCTACTGTTCCACCAAAAGGTGGCCGTAAACACCCTAACCAAGAGCTTATTAAAGTAGATACATCAAATATTTTAATTATTGCTGGTGGTGCGTTTTCTGGTTTAGAAAAAATTATTTCACAAAGACAGGTTAAAACAGGTATTGGATTTAATGCAGCTGTTCAGTCTAAAGATGAAAGAGACATGGGTGAAATCTTTAAAGAAGTTGAAGTAGAAGATCTACAAAAATATGGTCTAATTCCTGAATTTATCGGTCGTTTACCAGTTATTGCAAGCTTAGAAGACTTAGATGAAGAAGCATTAATTCAAATTTTAACAGAGCCTAAAAACTCACTTACTAAACAATATCAACATTTATTTGGTTTTGAAGAAATTGAATTAGTATTTGAAAAAGAAGCTTTACATGAAATTGCTAAAAAAGCACTAGATAGAAAAACTGGTGCTCGTGGTTTAAGAGCTATTTTAGAAGAATTATTACAAGACTTAATGTATGAACTACCAAGTGAAGAAAACATTGAAAAAGTAGTTATTAATAAAAACTTTGTTTTAGGTGAAGCTGAAGCTGAAATTATTGAAAAGAAAAAAGCAAAATCTGCTTAAAATAAAAAAACCTCTGATATTATCAGAGGTTTTTTTATTAAGCTGCAATAGATTTTTTTGCTGGTAAGTATTTTTCCCAGCTTTGCTTTTTGTAAAATTTTAAGCATGTTTGCATGCTATTGCCTAGCCAGTCTTTTTGCTCGATTATATGATTAGGAAGATTTGCTGTAAGGTATGCAAAAATCTCTTCATTCCCAAAAAGCATGCAAGATTTTAAACAGCCATAACCTAAACGGTTAGTAAGTGACTTATTTACATTTGGATTTTTAAATACCTCTTGTACAACCTTTAAGTCTGCCGTTTTAATTGCAGTAACAATTATTGGATCTTTTTGTATTTTACTTGTAATATCTAAGTTAATATTATCCATTGAGAATAAAAACTTAATAGCAGGAATGTTTTTTGCTTTTATTGCAGCTAAAATAGGGTAATGCTTTAAAGCGGTACAGCTATTAATGTTTACATTATAATGTTTAATAATATGAACCATATCCTTAAGGTCATGAGATATAATTGAATATACTAAAACATTGATTAAAGGTGTTTTTTTCTTTTCAATCATATCTTTATAATAGGGTGCTAACTTTTCCATATTTAGCCTCTTGAGTTGATGTCATGAGTTTTGAATTTTAAAAGGTCATTTTTATTATTGTAGCACTTTATATATAATATTAAAAATTGTATTTCTGACATTAAAAACAATATATTGTTAAGCTATATTTATTCTTGAAATATTAAGTTTTATAAACTATCTTATATAAGTACCAAATTTCTTAAAACTACCTTTTGGAG
>PTJW01000126.1 GCA_002937495.1 Pseudomonadota bacterium
GTCTGATATATTCAGGCTCTAACTTATTATATTATCTTAAATTTCACTTGACTATCGAGAAGAAATTTATTAGATTCTGTGTATGAAACAATCATTAATGTATTATAAGTTAGTTTTAAGATAGTCATATTAGAGTTTATTTTATAAAAAGAAATTAATTTTTATTTTTGCAAGCTATATAAAGTATAGGTAATAAAATTAAGATAAATTTATTAAAATAAAATAAAAATATAATATTCTAGTTTAAATCTAAATTATAATATTTTTTTACAAAGGGATAAAACAATATAATGAAAAATGCTATTTTAGTATTAAACGCTGGTTCTTCAAGCATGAAGTTCCAAGTATTTTTACAAGGTGAAGAGCTAACTTCAATTTACTCAGGTTTAGCTGAAAGATTAAAAGAAGATACACCTTATGTTAAAATCAAAAACAAAGACGGCGACGTTGTTCTTAAACAAGACCTAGAAGCAAACGCTGGTCACGGTGAAGCTTTAACTCTTGCTATTGACACTCTAGAAAAAGAACTAGCTAAAGAAGAAGTTAAACTAGTTTACGTTGGTCACAGATTTGTACACGGTGGCGATAAATACGTTGCACCTGTAGAAATTACAGCAGAAGTTATTGAAGGCCTAAAAGATGTTATTCCTTTAGCTCCATTACACAACCCTCACCACCTAACAGGTATTGAGTTTATTGCTAAAAACTACCCTGAATTAAGACAAGTAGCATGCTTCGATACAGCATTCCACGCTACAAACCCTGAATCAATTAGAACATTTGCTCTACCAAGAAAATTCTGGGACATGGGTATTAAAAGATATGGTTTCCACGGTTTATCATACCAGTACATCGCAACTAAAATGCAAGAAGTTGCTCCATTAGCTCGTAAAACTGTTGTTTGCCACCTAGGTAACGGTGCTTCAATGGCTGCTATTGCTAACGGTAAGTCAATTGCTTCAACAATGGGCTTCACTGCTTTAGACGGTTTACCAATGGGTACTCGTTGTGGTAATATTGATGCTTCAGTTGCTTTATACATGATCGAAAAATTAGGTATGTCAGCTGCAGAAGTAAACGATGTATTTAACAAGCAATCAGGTGTATTAGGTCTATCAGGTATTTCAAACGACTTAAGAGATGTTGAAGAATCAGACGAGCCATTAGCTAAACTAGCTATGGAATACTACACAATGTCAATCGCTAGAAAAGTTGGTGATTTAGCTACAACAATGGGCGGTTTAGACTCTATCGTATTTACTGCTGGTGGCGGTGAAAACTCATCAATCGTTCGTCAAGCTGTTGCTGAAAAACTAGCATGGTTAGGCATTGAAATTGACGCTGAGAAAAACGACTGCCGTGGCGTAGTTAGACAAATCTCAACTCACACATCAAAAGTTGCTCTATACATCATTCCTACAAATGAAGAGCTAATGATTGCTAACAGCACAGTTGAACTACTAGAAGCTTAATAGCAAACTTATTTATACTAAAGCACCCTACTTATGGGTGCTTTTTTTATTAAAAAATATTACTAGCTTTTTTTTAATACTGCAGGTATATTAAACAAGCTAAACAAATCGCTTTTATAATAATTAGGCTACATATGTTTAATCAACAAACAAAATACCAAGCACGCTCGATTAATATTCATATAAATGATAATAATAGGCTTACTGTTAATATTATTGAAAAAATGAATATTATTTTAGCAAGTCAAAACATGCAAGCAAATGAATGCATAAAAATTGTATCTGATGGATTAATTGTTGAAGACATTGAACTAAACTCTCAGTATCTAAAAAAAGTATTTAATGGATCTTATTGTTTTATTTTTAAGAATGATAAAATTCACAAAATATTTATTCGCGAAACTGCAAACATCGCAAAAGTTATGCAGTACTTAAATGAACTAATTGAAGCTTAAACTTCATAAATTAGTTATAACTTTGAGCTTTAGGAAACTAAAGCTCTTTTTTATTGTTTTTCAATACCCTACTATGATTTTAAACTTTTATTACTACTTTAACTTGATTTATTACTAATAAAGGTTTATAAAGATAATTGAAACATATAAATGTTCCGTTCTAAACACCTTAACCCTGTTCTTATATCCTAACGATGAGAGATAGGCCTAAGCCCAACAAGCGCTATCTAAATAACTATGTTTGCTATAATTGGTTTAACTATATTTGCTGTTGCTGTTGTATTTGCATTTGTTAAAATTCTTTCTTCAAACAAAGCTCAAGTACAAATCATGACAGACCCTAACCGACCTGCAACATCTCAAGAGGTGCGTAATCATTTAAATGCCCAGTGCATTAAGCGTAATGAGTACACAACATCATTCTAAAAATAATATTTGCGTAATTCAAAGCCACTTAATAAAGTGGCTTTTTTAATTTATCTACATACAATCAAAGATTGTGCTTGACCTAAGTCAGATTTTAAGCTTATAATTATATTTATAAACCAACCACAGGAAACTTTTACCTTTTTTCAAGGAGATAACACCAATGAAAGGAAATCATGTAACTCAAGCTCTAAATTCTCATTTATTAAGAACCCTCGAGTCGACAAATGATTGTATTAAGTATTTTAAGACTAATAACTCTGAGTTTTACTCATACGGAGCTGAACATAAAGAATGTATTCATAATATTATTATAGAAAAGATTTTTCAGACTCCTATTGATGCTAACAGCGTTGATAGCTACTTGGGAGACTTAAA
>PTJW01000127.1 GCA_002937495.1 Pseudomonadota bacterium
AAATCTGCAAAAATATTTTGTACTGTTTGTCGAGAGTCTGTAGATTCAAAAATATTAATTCTAACAGGGTTCTGTAAATCTGCCTTATCTGGGTTTTTACTTTCAACTAACAAAATAGCATCTTGTAAATCTTTTAAGCGCTTTGAGTAGCCTTTAGTAGATGTAGATGCTAAAAAGCTTAAATTGTATGAATTTTCTGGAGTTTGAAATTCAGATGAAATAAATACATAAGGGCAGTCAACATCAGTCTCAGATTCGTTATTATTATATGTAGATTGGTTTTGAGCGCATCCAGTTAAAAAAGCAGATAATGCAATAGCGCTGCATAGTAGTAGCTTTTTCATAGATAACTTCTCCTATATAAAAATTGTATCGGTTGTTGATGTAATATACATTATTATGCATAAGACTAAAATATATATTTACTGAAATTTTAAATAAAAAATAAAAAAACCACCCTAAGGTGGCATTTTTAATATTGTTTTAGTAATGAAACTAAATCTTGAAAATCTTGTGGAGGTGCTGCTTTAAACTTAAGGTTTTTACCTGTAACAGGGTGCTTAAAGCCTAATTCCATAGCGTGTAGCATTTGGTGATCAATAGTTTTGATAAATGCTTTTTGCTCAGGCTCTAGGTTTTTACTTAAGTGCATTTTACCATACATAGGGTCACCAATAAGTGGGAAACCAATAGATGTCATATGAACTCTAATTTGGTGTGTTCTACCAGTGTGTAGTTTTAAACGAACTAATGAAATAGCATCTTTATATTCATTTAATACTCTAAATGTAGTTTTAGCTTCTTTACCACCTGTTTGAACATATGCCATTTTTTTCCTATCTTTAGGATCACGACCGATATTACCAACAATAGTACCTTCTTCTTGAGGTAAAATACCATAAACTAAAGAAACATAAACCCTGTGGTTAGTTTTTTCAGCAAATTGACGAGCTAAGCCTTGGTGGGCATGGTCATTTTTTGCAGCAACTAATAGGCCAGATGTACCTTTATCAATACGGTGTACAATACCAGGGCGTTCTTCACCACCAATACCTGATAGTGTGCCTTTGCATTGGTGCATTAAACCATTTACTAAAGTACCATTATAGCAACCAGCACCTGGGTGAACTGTCATACCTGCAGGTTTGTTAACTACAATTAAGTGTTCATCTTCATAAACAACTTCTAAGTTTAAGTCTTCAGGAATAATTTCTGTTGGTTTAATTTCAGGTATTCTGATTTCAACAATATTAGTTTCTTGAATTTTAAAACTTACTTTGTTTACAACATTACCGTTAACTTTAACCATATCTTCGCCAATAATTCTTTGAATAGCACTTCTTGATTGCTCACCAGAAAGATGGTACGACAAAAAGGCATCCAATCTTGTATTGTGATGCTCAAAGTTAACATAAAATTCTAATAAATTCGTATCTTTTTCCATGTTTATAATATTTATCATACTTTTAATTAATTTGCTAGAAGAAACTTATAAGTATTGAAAAATATTAAATTACGTATTATAAATAGAAGGCTACCTATCTTAATAAATTTTTGTTTCAAGGAGCATAGCATGATTAAAATTTTTAATCACGGTGATGTTGGTAATAAAGCTTGGAGTTTTTTTGAAAAGCCAAACTCAACTCACTCAGGTGTGCAAACTTTAGATAACTCAATAGAAATAACATCAACTCATAACTATCGTCATATGCATGATGTTAGCAGTAGTTTTGATGTGTCTTATTCGTTTATGATGAAGTTAGGTAAAACTAAACGCAACTTCATCGGCTCTATAAATGAACAGAAAGAAACATTTATTGTTTGCTGTTCAATTGCATTAAGTAACCGAAACCACATTGAAACTATCAAGCCATACGCTGGTAAAATTATTGTTGAAGAACAAACCGAACAAAATGGCAAGATTATACTTAATTTATTAATTGAGTTTAGCCTAGTTGCAGGTTTTTGTTTTATTCGACACGGTTATCAAAAGCTGTATATCACTTGGGATGGTATTATTAATACTCCAAATGATAAAGAGCTTGGGCGTATCCATCATAAGTTATTTAACGGGAGTAAGGTGATTCAAGGTGGACCGTATTACAATTCTGTTGAATTACTTGAAGAAGCTCGTAAACAGCGTAATGAAGTTGCTGCAGATATTACCCTTAGCCGAAAAAATCGTAAGTTAACCATGTTAGCTTTACGAAACTTTCGTCGTAGTATGATTGCAGCAGGCAAAGAATGCGATATTATCTATAAATTCAACTTTTTTGAATTTGAAGGTAAAGCATATTACTATGATATTTCTACAGTCGACAATTTACGAAAATCTCTTAATGTCTATAATAAGGCAAGTTAAGTAAGCAAAAAAGAATCTACTATTATATTAGTGGGTTCTTTTTTTATAAAAAAATAGATATCAGGGGTTTACTTGGCAATAGAGCGTTCTTATATTATTAGTTGTCAATACTGACCTTTTTCTTAATAAGGGGGCTTTTATGCTCAAAATAATTACAGTACCTGAAAACACTGTTTTTGCACTACCTTGGGAATTTTCAGCAACACCATTCCCTGGATATCGCGGAAGTTCAGA
>PTJW01000128.1 GCA_002937495.1 Pseudomonadota bacterium
TCAATGTTGAAAAATAGAGTTTGCAAATCTTTTTCTGTAAGTTCTTTAAACTGTAAAGTTTGACAACGAGAAAGTAAGGCATTATTTAGTGAATAGCTTGGGTTTTCAGTAGTACAAGCAATTAAAATAATATCGCCACTTTCAATTACTGGTAAAAATAAGTCTTGCTGATTTTTATTAAAACGATGAATTTCATCTACAAATACAACAGTTTTTTCTTGTAGTAATGATTGCTCTTGAGCTTTTGCAAAAATTTCTTTTAACTGTGCAGTTGTTGTAAAAATTGATGATAATTCATGATAGTTAGCACTTAGTTTTTTCGCATATATTTTAGCAAATGTTGTTTTACCAACACCAGGAGGTCCGTATAATAATACAGAACTTTCAGTTTTTATTAAATTATCTAAAAGCAACTGATTTTCTAATAAGTGGGCTTGGCCAATCATTTGTTTAAAATCAGTTGGTCTTAAAGTATCGTGTAGTTTCATTTATTAGTCCTTAGTTGAAATTACAATAGGTGTATGATCTGATGGTTTTTCCCATGTTCTTGGTTCTTTAATTACATAGCAGTTGTCAATTTCTGCATTTGCTAGGTCGTTAGTTAAAAAGTGGTCAATTCTCATACCTTTGTTAGTTTGAAAACTACCTGCTCTATAATCCCACCATGTAAATACTTTTTCTGTTTTATCAAAAATTCTAAAACAGTCTGATAAACCTAAATCAATAAGTTGGTTAAACCACTCGTGTTCAGTAGGGTGAAAACAAATTTTACCAAATGATTTTTTAGGGTCTTTAACATCTGCATCAGTAGGGGCAATGTTGTAATCTCCGCAAATAACAACTTTGTTTTTATCTAAGCCAGCTTCATTTTTAAGCATTCTTTTTAAACGCTTAAACCAACCTTCTTTATAAATAAATTTCTCATCTTTAGGGTTGTTGCCATTTGGTGCATAAATGTTATAAATATCAAAGCCTTTAATAGTTGCTTTAATAATTCTTTTTTGCTCTTCAAATGCTTTATCTGAAAAACCATATTCAATATCTGTTGGTTCAATTTTTGTTAAAATAGCTACACCATTATAAGCTTTTTGACCATATGTATAGCATTTGTAACCCATAGCTTCAAATTGTTCAGCAGGGAACTCATGATCTTGGCACTTTAGCTCTTGTAAACAAAGAACATCAATGTCATTTTCTTCTAAAAATTTAATGGCATGGTCTAGTCTTGATCTAATTGAATTTACATTCCAGCTTGCAATTTGCATAAATAGGTTCCTTTTTGCTATGAATTGTTGTATATTATTAATTGTAAAAAATATAAAATGATAATATTAATTAATACGCATAAAAAAATAGTATAATATAATGGTTAAAAAGAAAAGATTTATTTTAAAAATGCCTTATTTTTTGGCAACTTCAGCAGGTCCTTTATGGGTTAAGCTTACTTTTTGTCTGTGTTATGCTGTTATGGCGTTTAGCCACTTTTTCCCGATAGTTGGTGCTATTATTAGTGCAAGTGTTAACTTAACAGTGTGGCAAATTTTCAATATTAGATACCAAAAAGATGGCAAATATAAAAATTACACGCGTTTTTTATTGCAAAGAACACTTTTTTGTAGTGTATTTATAGCTGCATTAGCTTTTTATTGTGCTAAAGATGGCTATTTTGACTCTCAAGCATGGTTTTACAGTGTGTTAGTATTAGTATTAATAAATATAGCGGATATATTATTTACCTTTAAAGGAATGGTAGGAATAGGTTATATCTATAATGAAAACAATAATAATTAAAACAAAAATACAAAATATAATCTTAGGAATAGCTGTATTAATTACTTGTGCGGCTGTGGCAATTAGTGCCTATACGGATTTCTCTTCAAATAAATTAAATATTATAAATCAAAAAACTAAAGAGCTTGAAACAGATGTTACTCAGGTTCAAGATTCATTAAGTAGATATTTTAACTCTACATTTTCAAGCCTTGGTGAGCTTTATTATGACCAAAACATTAAACAAGCAATTAAAACAAGAAATACTAGGCTTTATAATGTTTATAAAAGAAAAGCAATTTCATCATTAAGAGATTTTTCATTACTAAAAGGTTTTGAAAATGTTGTTTTATATGATTCAGACTTTAAGCTTATTGCATCACTAACAAGAACAATCCCATTAAACAAAAATCATATTAATGATATTGCTAAAAGAATTGAAAACTATAAAGACAAGCAAGTAATTTTCCACAGATTTGGCAATACAGATTCTATTGTATTTATTTTAAAAATTGAATATTCAGCTGGTAATAGTG
Source organism: Pseudomonadota bacterium (assembly GCA_002937495.1). GTDB lineage: Bacteria > Pseudomonadota > Alphaproteobacteria > UBA1280 > UBA12223 > UBA12223. The sequence goes on from PTJW01000128.1 coordinate 2,307, forward strand.
CTTATGTGCTATCAGTTAAAAAGCTAAAAGATTATTCTCAAGGTTTAGCAGACTATGAAAGTGATTCTGCAGAATTTTATGCTTTCACACGAAGCTTATCTTATAAAAACACGCTAATTAAATTAAAAGGCCCGCAAAGTTACTTACACTTTAACTTACAGGCAGATACAATGATTAAGTATAACAGATACTTTGCTCGTAGTTATAATGCTATGGGTCAAGAAACTGTATCTCAACTTAAAGATTTAGACGGTTTCCAAAATGTATTTATTTTAGGTTTA
>PTJW01000129.1 GCA_002937495.1 Pseudomonadota bacterium
TCTCAAGATGCTAGTACTGTTATTCATAGTTACTCTCGTTTAACTGCTATTTATAGCAAATTTAAACAAATTAGTGCAGATGATGCTAATAAGCTAGAATGCACATTTAACCAAGCTTCACAATATTACTCTTATCATTATAATACTGTGAAAGCTATTTCAAAATGTTCTTAAAAAACCAATTACACCATAATGAGGTCTTATAATGGATAATAAGCAAACTCACCTAAATCAAGCTCAACAACTTCTTGATATGTTGCGTCTACCGGCTCATACTCTAACAACTAATATTGTTAGATTGTTTGAAAAATCTGTGTTAAAAGCAAATGCTACAATTGCAGAGTTTGGCGTGACTCAAGCAGAGCTTGAGAACATCAAGCAACTTGGTCGACTAGAAGAACTTCGTGAAGCTCACGATAACTTCTTAAATGTAAAGCAATACAAAGATGCTGATGAAGCAGTTAAAGCATATGTTAACTTGTTCCAATTATTTGAAGCAACTAATGAAGAACACTTGCATATTTTTTATAGCATTCATCAATCATTTAATTGCAAAAACTGCGAGCTAATTATTGCATCATTGAAAGATGATACACTTTCGCACCAGCAGTTTACCGGATACCTGTCAAACCTAAAAGCATTTCTAACTGATCTTAAGCTACTGAAGCTTGATGAAGAAATCACAAATGCATCGCTTAAGCAATTTGACCTACAGCTTGATGAAATACCGGCAATTGAGCATAAAGCTAAACTGCATGACTTAACAATTCGTGCACAAAACTATGTTAAGCTTTATGGTAAAAGCCAGCGTGAAATTGAAGAATGTACTCTTGAATCGCAAAACCCTATTCAAGAACTTGCAAATCAGTTAATTGACCTTGGTGCAAGTGTTGACGAGCTAAATCTAAATGAAGAAGACAAATCAAAGCTTAACGCTATGATTATCGATCATAATGCTGTTCAAGCATAACTAAATAAAAAAAGCCACTCTATTGAGTGGCTTTTTTGTTTTCTTAATTTGACTAAGTATAATTTAATGTATTTTTTCTAAGAGTATTTGCTTTTATTGCAAAGGAAGTTTACATCTAGTAAATGACTTAAGTAATAAAAACAAATAATCAACGAAAAAAACATTAGATAGCTACGATGTTAACTAATCTACCAGGTACATAAATTACTTTTTTAATTTCTTTACCATCTGTATCTTTAGTTACAGCTTCTTGAGCTAACTTTTCAGCTTCGTCTTTTTCAATAGATGCTGATACTTGTAGTTTTGCTTTTAACTTACCGTTAACTTGAACAACTAAAGTAATTTCATCATCTTCTAATGCGTTTTCTTCAGCTTTTGGCCATGCAGTTGCAGTTAATGATTCTGCTTTACCTAAGTCAGTCCATAGCTCTTCAGTAATATGAGGTGCTACTGGGTTAAATAGTTGAATTGCAGTTTTAACACCTTCAGCGTATAAAGCTTTCATCTTATCAGAATCTGTAGCTTTAACTTTAGCTAAAGCGTTTGATAATTCCATAATAGCAGCAACAACTGTGTTTAGTTGGAACTTATCTAAATCATCTGTAACTCTCTTAATTGTTTTGTGAATAACACGCTTAAGAGCTTTTTCTTCTTTAGTATCTAAATCATCAATACCATAAACAGTTTCATTAGCTAGATCAATTTCTGTATTGTGAACTAGGTTCCAGAATCTGCCCATAAATCTCCAGCAACCTTCTAAAGCGTTTTCAGTCCACTCTAGGTCTTTTTCAACAGGAGCGATGAAGATAATTGCTGTTCTAACAGCATCAGCACCGTATTGTTCAAATAAAATTGCAGGATCAACACCGTTGTTCTTAGACTTAGACATTTTTTCCATTCTATTCATTTTTAGAACTTCGCCTGTATCTTTATGAACTGCCTTACCGTCTTTTTCAATAACATCTACTGGGTTAATATAATCGCCTTTTTCATCTTGGAATGATGGAGCAATAACCATACCTTGAGTAATTAAACGCTTAAATGGCTCTTTTAACTCTGGCTGAACATAACCGCAGTCTCTTAATGCTTTTGTTACAAATCTTGAGTATAATAAGTGTAAAATAGCATGCTCGATACCACCAATGTAAGTATCAACAGGCATCCAACGCTTTAGTTCTTCCATATCTAGAACTTGCTCTGAGTTTGAGCATGTGTAGCGTAAGAAGTACCATGAACTATCCATAAATGTATCCATTGTATCTGTAGTTCTTTTAGCTGCCTTACCACACTTAGGACAAGTTGTATTAACAAACTCTTCATCTGATGCTAATGGGTTACCTTTAGCATTAATGTCAATTTCATCTGGTAATTTAACTGGTAAGTCTTGCTTGTTTACTGGAACAGTACCGCAATCTTCACACTCTACAAATGGAATTGGTGTACCCCAATATCTTTGACGAGAAATACCCCAATCTCTTAACTTAAAGTTTGTTGTGCCTTTACCAATGCCCATTTCTTCAATTTTAGCAATAACTGCTTTTTTAGCATCAGCAACTGATAAGCCATCAAACTCGCCTGAGTTAA
>PTJW01000013.1 GCA_002937495.1 Pseudomonadota bacterium
AAATTTGGTAAAAATAGATCAGAGTCTGAAAAATTATTAGAAAGAGAACTTAGAAAAATTAAAGATGAAGGTTCTATTTATAAATTTAGTGTAAATAGGTATAAAGCAAGGCATGAGTCTGTAAAAGAAGATATGTTTATTGCTGAACAGAACATTAAAATTGAAACTAAAAAAGCTGAAAAACTAAAAGAAATTAGTAAACAATTTGCAGGTTTTATTGTTAATGCAGATAGCTTTGTTAGTGAAGATCTAAAGCAAAAACAAAAGCAAGAGCTATTTAAAAAAGCTTATGATAAGGCAATAGCAGAAGTTGAGTTTGTAAAAAAAACAATGAATATGAAAAGCTATGATATTACAAGAGTTTCATATTCAAATAGAAACCCTCAGCCATACCGAAACAAAATGTACTCAAAAGCAGTTATGTTTGAAAGTTTAGCATCTGCAGATCAAGGCATTAGCGTTAATGAATCTGACGAAAAAGTTATCTTAAACTTAAGTTTAGATGTTAAGTTTTATAAAAAGTAATACTTAAGTTTATAATAAGCCCCTCTTTAGGGGTTTATTTTTATTTATTATTACTTTAGGCTTGATAAAATACATAAACACAACTATAATTAGAAATGCTACATGATTGCTTTTATAATAACAACGCAGGAGGCGTACCAATGGCTAGAAGTGCATCACAATTTGAAATGCAGTATCAAATACCAGAGGCTTTACAACCAGCATTCGATAAGCTGGAGCAAGAGGGCTTTTTTAAAGCAGTAAATTCTAAATGTAACAGCAAAGTTGTATTAGTTTCTTTAGATGAAGAAGTTCTTGAGTCTGAAAGTATCTCAAACTGGCTTAACTTATACATTGATCATCACCTTGATATTCGACATCCTGATGTGGGGTGTCAAATTGACGGTTTGCTTGATGCGGTAAGTAAAGGCAAAGTTTTAGACCTTGAACTAGCATAATTTTTTTATTTTTATCGATTATTTAATTTAGACAGTGTTGATTTATTTCAGCCTGTCTTTTTTTTGTGTAAAATTTAGAAGTTTAAACCTAATTAAATCCTTGAATATCCCTAGGGTTTTGTGCTAAAATATGATTTATCATTTTGTATAAAAAATTAAATTACTCAAAAATGCTGTGCAAGTTAGCTAAGTTATTGACTTGTATAGTTAATTTTTGCGTTTAAAAAAGGGAATAAAAAATATGTCAGAAAAGTCTTATAAAGATACGCTGAATCTGCCACAAACAGATTTTCCGATGCGTGCTGGATTACCAAAACAAGAACCTGTCAAAGTTGCTGCATGGCAAGAAGAAGGTATTTATGAAAAACTAAGAGCTAAAGGTGGTAAAAAAGGTAAGTTTGTACTTCACTCAGGTCCTCCATATGCTAATGGTGATTTACATATTGGTCACGCACTTAACATGATTTTAAAAGACTTTGTTGTTAGATCAAAATCTATGGCTGGTTTTGATGCTCCGTTTGTTCCAGGTTGGGACTGTCATGGTTTACCAATTGAGTGGAAAGTAGAGCAAGAACTTAAAGCAAAAGGCGTTAACAAAGATGATATCTCTGTTAAAGAACTTCGTGATTTATGCCGTGCTGAAGCTAATAAGTGGATTGATCTACAAAGAGAATCTTACAAGCGTTTAGGCTGTGTTGCTGATTTTGAAAATCCATACAAAACAATGGACTACAAAAACGAAGCAGAAACAGTTAGAGCATTAGGCGATATGTTTGCTAATGGTTATGTTTACAGGGGTGTTAAGTCTGTATCATGGTCAATTGCTGAACAAACTGCACTAGCAGAAGCTGAAATTGAATATGATGAAAAGCATGAGTCAACAGCTATTTTCTTAGCATTCCCAATTATACAAAATGAAGAAATGATTGACGAAAGCATTGTGATTTGGACAACTACTCCATGGACAATTCCATCAAACAGAGCTATTGCTTATGCTGCTGAAGCTGACTACCTAGTTATTGAAGTTACAGCAAAACACGAAAAAGCAGCTGCTAAAGTTGGTGCTAAATTCCACATTGCTAAAGACTTAGTTGAAGAATTTACAAAATACGCTGGTATTGAAGAATACAGCGTTGTTAGAGAACTTAAAGGTGCTGAGTATGAAGGCGTTGTGGCTAAACACCCAATGTATGATAGAGTATCTGCACTTTATGAAGGTTTCCATGTAACAACAGAATCTGGTACTGGTTTTGTACACATCGCTCCTGCGCATGGTCAAGAAGACTTCCAGATTGGTAAAGAAGTTGGTTTAGACCTTCGTTGCCCAGTTGATGGCAGAGGTGAGTACCTACCATTTACAGATGAGCACGCTGGTGAAGACTGCATTAAATTAGCAGGTAAAAACATTTGGAAAGCTCAAAAAGAAATCGTTAACCACTTAGCAGAAACTGGTAACTTACTAAGATGGTACAAAATGGTGCATAGCTACCCAATTTCATGGAGATCTAAAAAGCCATTAATTACTCGTGTTACACCACAGTGGTTTGCAAGCATGGAGCATGAATCTTTAAGAGAAAAAACACTTGCTGAAATTAAAAAAGTACAGTGGGTTCCTGGTTATGGTGAAGCAAGAATCACTTCAATGATTGAAAACGCACCAGACTGGTGCCTATCAAGACAAAGAGCTTGGGGTGTTCCAATTACTGTATTTACAAACAAAGAAACTGGCGAAGTTTTAGCTGATAAGAAAATTTTTGATCACATTGCTGAAAAAATTGAAGAGATGGGTATCGATGCATTCAATACTTTATCAATTGAAGAGCTATTACCTGAAGAGTTTAAGCACTTAGCTCCAGTTTTAGAAAAAGAAAATGAAATTTTAGATGTTTGGTTCGATTCTGGTACAACATTCCGTCATGTTGTTAATAGCCGTGATGAACTTAAGCAAGACCAAGCAGATTTATACCTTGAGGGTTCAGACCAACACCGTGGTTGGTTCCAGTCTTCATTAAAAGCTTCTATGATGACACAAGGTAAGGCTCCTTATAAGGGCGTTCTTACTCATGGTTTTGTTATGGATGGTGAAGGTAAGAAAATGTCTAAATCTATTGGTAATGTTGTAGCTCCAAGAGATATCAACGATAAATTCGGTGCTGATATTTTAAGACTATGGGTTTCAACAACGGACTATGCAGAAGATGTTAGAATTTCAGATGAGATTGTTAAGCAAACTGCAGATTCATACAGAAGATTAAGAAATACATTTAGATACTTACTATCAAACCTAAATGGTTTTGATTATGAAGCTAATAAAGTTGCTTATGCTGATATGCCTGAACTTGAAAAATGGGTTCTAGAAAAATTAGCTGTAACAACTAAAGAAGTTAAAGAAGCTTATGAAGCTTACAACTACAGAAAAGTTTACACATTATTACACAACTTATGTGCTGTAGAACTTTCTGCAATGTACTTTGATATCAGAAAAGATACAATGTACTGTGATGCTGCAACTTCAGTAAGAAGAAGATCTGCACAAACTGTAATGCACCACATTTTACAAGCTTTAATGACTCACTTAGCTCCTGTATTAGCATTTACTTGTGAAGAAGTTAACAAAACAGTTAATGGTGAAGATGCAACATCAATCCACCTAGCTGACTTTAGCGAAGAAAATGCAGAATGGTTTAATGATACTATTGCAGCTAAGTTTGAAAAAGTATGGGCTGTAAGAGATGCTGTAAACATTGCACTTGAAGCGTTAAGAGCTGATAAAGTTATTGCTAAAAACATGGAAGCAAATATAACTGTAACAGTTCCTGCTGATTTTGATATCTCAGAGCTTGAATCATGCAACTTAGAAGAAATTTTAATGGTTTCAAAAGTTGAGTATGTTAAAGGTGAAGAGCTAAACGCAAAAGCTGAAAAAACAGCAAACCACCAATGCCCAAGATGCTGGAACTATGTTGAAGAACTAACAGCTGAAAGCGTTTGCCTAAGATGTGATGAAGCGCTATAATTTATAGATATGCTGAATTAAAGTTAAATAAAAAAGTCCTCAAAATGAGGACTTTTTTTATGCTTTAGCAATATTAAATTCATTTGTGGATCTGCACAAAATAAACCAATAATTTGGTATCGTAGGTATCTACTTATTAAAAATAGAAAAACAGAAGCCCAACCTAAAAATTAAAAAAACACAAGTACAGATTATAATTATCAATTAAACACTCTAATAGCTATATACTAAAAGCTTGAAAATATCTACAAAGTTTATTACAATAATTGTACTGAAAATCATAAAAATGGTATCTTTTATTAAACAAATCTTAAAATATTAATCTTAAAGTAGCTACAGTTTTGTAGTAAGGATATGCTATGGAAGCAGTTTTTCAAGATGTTCAACAGATGATTGATTCGCAATATTGTGATTTACAATCTCAAAACTTTATATCTTTAAATGATGATGCTGAAATGCAAAAAGTCGCACAAAAACATGGAGGTTTCTCGGTTTTTATAAACTATGAAGAAGAGGGGCGTCAAGTTCCGGCTATATTGTTGTTTATATTGGTTGACTTAGAAGAGCGTACCTCAAAGTGTTGGGGCAATGTTTCTTCGCATCAAGTTGATTGGTTAAATAGCTTTGTTAAGCGTTTAGATAATGAAAGCTTAAAAGCATACTTAATGCATGAAATTATTATCGCAGAAAGTCAAAATGACTTTGATAAGCAACTTTTAGAGCTTGAAAATTTTCCTGAATACTTAGAGTATTTAGGGGTAGATGCTAATGCGGCTCGTTCAGGGTGTGATTTAGAGCAATTCGTTGAATCTGTTGAAGATTTAATAGATAATCTAGAAAATGCTGAAACAATAGAACAAAAGGTTCAAATTGTTGAGTCTCTAGGAGTGAAAAAATCTAGCTCGTGGCTTTATGTTTGTAAGGCTTATCTTTCAACTTTATATTACCGGGTGTTTTATGGGCGTAGTTAAATTAAACTTTGCTAAAAATAACTTTGAGAAATCTGGGTTATTTCAAAAAGTAGAAGACTGCTTTGCTGATATGCAAGAAACTCTAGGTATTAAGGTTGCAGATAATGCAGAACTTATAGAGTTGGCAGATCAGTATTGTGGAAAAGTTATTGCATTTGAAAATCATAAAGGAGAGCAAGTAGAAGGTTTGCTATTATTTGTTTTGGTTGATTGGTATAATCAAAAATCAGTTCCATTGCATTTAGTTAAGCAAAGTGAAAATAGTTATTTGCTCGATAATTTCCAACAATACTATGATGAAAAGCTTTTAGGAATTTACCCTGAATATTTAGAAGGCGTTACACAGCTTACTATTCGTCAGCATTTAAATAAAACTAGTGACTTTATGTCATATATTGAAGTTTTAAAAGATGATGAGAATATGGAACAACAAAACTTCGAGCAGTTAAGTTTTTATCCTCAGCTTTGTGACATTAGTAATCTTGATGATCATGCACAGCAAATTAACCAACTAAACCAGTTGGTAGAGCAAACTAAATTTGATATTTCTTTGCTTGTTGCAATTATCAATCAAATTAATAGTAAACCTATGTTAAGTGTAATTAATTAATTATGTTTTATTTATCGTGAAGCACCTTTGTTTTAAAGGTGCTTTTTTATTTTATAGATTGAAAGTATCTAAAAAGTCTACTATAATAAAAAAACCAAAACTCTTAATAAACTTTACAAGGAGCGTTTTATGAACTTTTCTGAGTTTTTAAAACAGCGTAAAGCTAAATTTTTCGAATCAGGAGAGTTTAGTCAAACTTCAAACTTTACATATCATAAACTTGCAAATCAGGTTAATGGACTGGCTTGTTTTGATGAAAGCGAAGAAGTAAACGGTGTGGTTGTTTTTTTTGTTATTAACTTAAAAACTAAGCAGTCATATTCAGCACAAACATTTCTTAATGAATTTAAAGACTTTCAGGAAGAGTCATTTAGTACATTGCTTGATTTGCAGCTTGTTGCAACATCGTTTGCATTTTTTGCTACAAACAGCCAAATACAGTTAGAGGCTTCAATTAAAATAGTTGAAGATTCAACTAATTTATACGATGCTGTTACCCGAGAGATTGAAAAGGAAAAGGAAATATGCGATATTTTGCAAGAAATTGCAATTACCCCAGCTGGTGATAGGCAATGTGAACTACGCAATCATCTAAATCATAATTATGGGATCCCGTTTGAGGATATTCATGATTATGTTGCAGTAATTAAATCTGAACAGAAACCTCCCAAAGCTCAATTATCATTAGTTACAAATTCTTAATAAAGGTGGTATCTATGGCTGATAAATTTACATTGGTTGAATATTGCTCTTTTATGTTAGAAGATGCATTGACAGATAATTCATTTACACTTGTTGATAGCTTTATTGCTAAGCGTTTAAAGCAGTCGTTAATGGTTGATGTTGTTATTGAAACTGAAACCGGGCGCAAAGGTTGTTTGGCATATCTTATTTTAGATATGGAGAAAAAAACAACTATTGATCTTAAAAGCTTAACTCTTGATGAACCGTCAGCTTTAAAAGAGGATGCAAGCGGGTTTATTTTATCAGGAGAGATGTATGTTTCAACAACATTTATCCCTTCTGAAGATTTAAACACTGTAACCGAGCAGCTTAAGCTATTAAGTGATGGTACTATTTACTATGATATCTTAGTTGAAAATGGAACAGTTTTTGATGCAACTCCAGAACGCATTAACGAGCTGAAGAAAATCATGGATATGCCATCAAGTTTTGAGCGTTTAGCACAAGAGCAAGCTTATATTAAAAAGTATAACCTGTCTGAAGATGCTTTCAATATCCTAAAGTACGATGTTACACACGCGTGTAACTAAAATAACTAAAAATGAGTCTAGTTTACTAGGCTCGTTTTTTTATTGTTAAAAGCAAAATTTAATGTTAAATTATTTATTGTAAATAAAAAACAAATCAATAAAGGTTTATTATGGAAAACTTCGTTAAAAAGTATATTGAAAATCTAAAAGTAGATACTAAATTTAAAGCTATTATTTTATCATTTGCTAGTTTATTAGTTGTATTAGACTTAGCAACAAAATTTATTGCAGATGATGTTTTAAAAACTCAAAGTATTAAAATTATTGATGGCTTCTTTAATTTTGCATTAGCGTATAATACAGGTGTTTCATTCTCGATGTTTAATGACCTAGAAAATGGCCAAATTATTTTAGCAACATTTGCTATTATTGTAGGTTTTCTATTATTTGACCTAGTTTTATATTCTGTTAAAAGAATTGACATTGTTGGTTATGCATTAATTGCAGCAGGTGCTTTAGGTAATGGTATTGATAGAATGTTAAATGGCCATGTAATCGACTTTTTAGACTTTTATTATAAAAACTGGCACTACCCAACATTTAACCTTGCAGATTGTTATATTTTTGTTGGTGTAGCTATTTTATTATTAGAAGGTTTTATCTGCAAAAAGAAAAAATAAATTAAATAAGTAATTATTAAGAGACTAGTTAAATATCTAAATAGTCTCTTTTTTTTGTAAAAAATAGCAGAAAATAAAGAAATTTTAGCAAAAATATGTCAGTTCTATTGACATGAAAAAATTTGTTCTTCATAATATATATTGATATACCCGATGGAGGATGGATTTCTCTATCACTGGCTTTTTCTTAAAAAATCTTAATAGCTCCTTGGAGGGAGCATAATATGGCTAATAATAAAATTATTGTTCTGGGTAGTTCTTCACTTTCAACTCGTGCATTCTCTCAATCATATGGGGTTGCAAGAGGTAACATTAGATTAGTAAATATTAAAGACAGTGACTATAACTGTCTTTCAAAAGAAGAGATTAAATCTCAGATTTTGGAACTAAAAGAAAAATTTAATGTTAAGCAGTGCTGGCTTGACCCAGAAATTATTATAAACAACCCTAAAATGCTTGAAGAAGTATGCACAGAGTGTAATATTTCTCTAAATAGTCACTTCGCGCTGAACGGTGAAGAGACAGCAGAACAGCGTAGTAATACGCTGGGGGTGATTAAAAAAGCATTGTCAACAATGACAGGTAAAAAGCAATTACCTGTGGTAATGGCTTAATTTCGAAAAATTAAAAGTAGCCAGCATATTGCTGGCTCTTTTCATATCTATAGTATAAAAAAGAACCTCAAGTAAATTGAGGTTCTTTTTTGTTTGTTATGATTATCTTAAAGTAGCTTTAAAACGCTTTTCAACAGCTTTTACAGCTTTATCTGCTACTTTGTTAATCTCATCATCTTTAAGTGTTTTCTCGTCTGATTGTAGAGTTACAGAAATAGCTAATGATTTTTTACCTTCGCCAATTTCTGAACCTTCGTATAAGTCAAACACGCTAGCAGATTTAGCTAGTGGACGACATGCTGATTTAACAGACATTAATACATCGCCAGCTTTAACAGATTCATCAACGATAAATGCAAAGTCACGCTTAACAGCTTGGTATTGGCTAATAGCAAAGTCGTTTTTACCTTTTCTGTCATTTAATAGAGACTCAAGCTCAACTTCAAATGCTACAGTGCCAGCTTTTAAGAACATCTTTTTAGCTACAAATGGGTGTAATTCACCAAACTGAGCAATTTGCTTGCCTTTGTACATAACAACTGCAGATCTACCTGGGTGGTAGTACTTAGCAGCGCCAGAATCTTTTAGCATAATTTTATCAATTTCTACATCTAATGATTCTAAGAACTTAATTAAGTCAGCCTTCATGTCAAATACTGTAGCAGCCTCAGCTGTTGTATTCCATGATTTTTCAACCTTAGTACCTGTTCTTAAAGCAGCAGCTTGTAGTTTTTCGCCTTGCTCGTTAAATACTTTACCAACTTCTGCAAACATTAAGTTTTGGTGGCCACGCTTTGCATTTTTAACAACTGATTCAACTAAACCAGGAATTAGAGTTTGTCTCATGTGAGATAGCTCTTCTGAAATAGGGTTAGCTAAAACTAGTTTTTCAATTGGCTGAGCAAAAGTTTCTGTTAGTTTAGGGCTAATAAAGCTGTAGTTTAAGCATTCTGTGTAACCTAAAGCAACTAGGTTTTTTCTTGAACGACGGTTGATAAGTGTAATATCATCCCAGTCTGTAACTGTTCTTAATGATGCAGCAGGTAATGTTACAGGAATTGTATCAAAACCTTTAATTCTTAAAATTTCTTCAATTAAGTCTGCAAAGTTATTACAGATATTCATGTAGCTAGGAGCTGTTACATCATAAATAAAGTCTTCAACTTTTGTGCAGTTAAAACCAAGTTTTAGCAATGTTGTAATACATTCGTTTTCATCAACATCAACACCTGCAAAAGTTTGCATTTTTCTAACATCAAATTTAATTACTTTAGGGTTGTAAGCATCTGTACCTACAGTTTCAATTTTTGAAACTTCACCACCACAAAGCTCTGCAATAATTTCAGCAGCATTTGTTAAGGCAATTTTTGTCATTAGGGGGTCAATACCTCTCTCAAAGCGATATCTTGCATCTGTATTAACTTGTAGTGCTTGGCCTGTTAAAGTAATTGTAGTTTTGTTAAAGTGTGCAGCTTCTAAAAATACATTTACAGTGCTTTCATCAACAGAAGTTGACTCGCCACCAACAATACCACCTAAACCAATAACGCCAGATTCGTCGTTAATAGTAATAGCATCTGCTTTTAATGTATGAGTAGAACCATCTAAACCTTCTAGTGTTTCGCCACCTTTAGATTTAGCAACTGTAATGTTACCTTTAACTTTATCTGCATCATATGCATGTAATGGCTGGCCTAGGCTTAGCATTACAAAGTTTGTAACATCAGCAATGGCATTAATAGGTCTTAAACCTGCTTTTTCTAGGTATTCAACTAACCATGCTGGAGATTCAGTGTTTTTAACATCTTTAATTTCTAAGCTAGAGAAGAATGAACAATCGTCATTTTCAATAGTTACTGATTTGTTTTGATTTGCACCAGCTGTGTAGTCTTTTTCTGCAATTGGTTTTAGTGTACCAAAGTCAGCAGCGGCTAAGTCTCGTGCAACACCTCTTACAGATAATACATCTGAACGGTTAGGTGTAATATCAATATCAAACATTGCATCTGTTGATGATACAAGCTTAGCAATAGGAGTACCAACAGGAAGGTCAGTTTCTACTTCCCAAATGCAGTCGTACTCATCGCCAATGCCTAGCTCTTTAATTGAGCATAGCATACCGTTTGATGTTTCACCACGCAGTTTTGATTTACCAATTTTAAAATCGCCAGGTAAGCATGCACCTTCAAGTGCTGCAGCAACCACTAAGCCATCACGAGCGTTAGGAGCACCACATACGATTTGTCTAATGTCGTTTTCGCCAACTTGTACTTGGCAAACGCCTAATGTATCAGCATTTGGGTGCTGTACACGGCTAACAATTTTACCAACTACTACATTGTCTAATGCTTTTGCTCCGTCTTCAAATTCTTCAACTTCCATACCAAGACGGTTTAATTGATCTGCAATTTCTTGAGCAGACTTGTTTGTATCTAAGTGTTGTTTTAACCAATTTAATGAGAATTTCATTTTTGCTTTTCCTTATTTTATCTTGATATTGTTTGACTATAGGTTTTTACCGAAATGTTGCATAAATTCATTTTGTGAATCAAAGAACATTCTTAAGTCGTTAATACCATATTTAAGCATTGTTAAACGCTCTACACCTAAACCAAAAGCAAAACCTTGGTATTCTTCTGGGTTAATACCGCCAGCTTTAAGTACATTTTCGTGTACCATACCAGCACCTAGTACTTCAATAAAGCCAGTTTGTTTACAAACACGGCAGCCTTTACCTTCACAAAATACGCACTCGATATCAACTTCTGTACCAGGCTCTGTGAATGGGAAATATGAAGGGCGGAATCTTAATTTAACATCTCTTTCAAAGAATTGGCTTAAAAATACTTGTAGCACGCCTTTAAGGTGAGAGAAAGTAAGGTCTTTATCTAAAGCTAAACCTTCAATTTGGTGGAACTGAGGAGTATGTGTTAAGTCTGAGTCACATCTATAAACACGTCCTGGTGCAATAATTCTTAAAGGAGCGCCTTTAGCTTGCATTGCATGGATTTGTGTGTTTGAAGTTTGTGTTCTTAGTAGCTTTCTTTGTTGTTCGCCGTTAAATTCTTCAAAGTCATTAAAGTAAAAAGTGTCATGGTCTTGCCTTGCTGGGTGTTCAGCAGGGATGTTAAGAGCCGTAAAGTTAAAGTGTTCATTTTCAATTTCATTAGCTGCTGCTACTGAAAAGCCTAGTCTTGCAAAAATAGTTTCTAGTTCTTCAATGCATGCGCTGATTGGGTGGCGTTTGCCTAATTTGTATGGAGTTTCAGGTAAAGTTAAGTCTAGCTTTTCAGTTGCTAGTTTTTCTTCAAGCTGTGCTAGTTCAAAAGCTTGTTTTTTAGCTTCGATTGCATCTGTAACTTCGTTTTTAGCTTCGTTTGTGCTTTGAGCTACAGTTTTTCTATCTTCAGGTGCAAGTTTACCTAAAGTTTTTAAGATAGAAGTGATTTCTCCGTTTTTACCTAAAAATTGAACTCTTACTTCATCTAGAGATTTAATGTCTGTAGAGTTCTCAACTGCTTGTAATGCAGCAGATTTTAATTGTTCAATATTTTGCATAAATATTTCCTTTTTACTTTAATTTTGTTTTGATTGAAAATGTTTTGTCATTATACACTATTTTATGTTATAATTTAAGAGCTTTTTTAATATATAGAGGTTTAATTATGAAAAAAATTACATTATTAGCTATATTTGTTGTTTTAAGTGGTTGTACTGCACAAAATACGCCTAATTTTATCTTAAAATACACGAATAATGTTGCCTATCAGCAAAAATTAATTAATGAAAATTGTGAAGCGAGAGTTCACAATAGAGTTGTTCAGGTTGATGGTGTGGTAGGGATGTATGATTATACATCAAATTATGATTCAGGGTTTCATTCTAACTGTAAGTATTCAACAAATGAGTTTTTAGATACTTATCAAAACCCAGAACAATATGGTAAATATAGAAAAGATGTTAAACCCTTAACTTACTAATTATTATAAAATAAAAGCTCCTTATACGGAGCTTTTATTTTAATCATTAGGATTATCAATAGGAGCAATTTTTAAAAATATTCTATGCATACCATCATCATTAACGTAATACCATTTAAAATTTCCAGATTTAGGAGAATCTGTTCCATCTACGATTATATCAATGCTCTTAACAAGACTGTTGCTTTCTATACCACCAATTGTTGACCATAATGAGCATGATTGACCAGATAAGCAGAGACCATGACTTGTGTCATTCCATGTTATATCATCTCCCCATGTATTACTATTATTAGCAATAATTAAATGTATATTTTTATAAATAGGGTGATCAATGCACATATATGTATGGCATGCTGTTAAAGATAAGTTAAGATAAGGTCCTTTCCAGTTGTTTAAATTATTATTATTTTCGACTAGGGATTGGCCGTCAAATATATAAATATCAGAAATGCTTTTTCTTATAAACTTAAAACCAGTATCTAAATAAAATTGTTCCCATGCTTTGCCAGTTTCTCTTAATTCTGTTAATAATGCAGTAGCTTTAGTTTCTTGAATAGCAGAATATAGTGCAGCCCCTGAAATAACAGATAATGCACCAAAAATGGCTAGAGCAATTCTTGCATCTAAACCAAACATTGCACCTTTGTTGAATTTCATAATTAATTATCCTTTTAAATAGTTGAATCTTTTGTTAGTGATGGTGCATGTTTTAAGTATACTGCATGGTATCCATTTGCAGGTTGATATACTCTAAGATTACCTTCTGATGCGTTTTCTGTACCATCTATTTCTTTATCAACAGCTGAAGCTAATTGTTTAGGAATGTATACCTGAATCCATGTATAACATGGGTCAGCACTTGAACAAGTAACATCTGCAGGATCTACAGTAGCACCACCCCATGAGCTAGAGTTTGCTAGTCTTAAATAAAATGTCATTGGGTTGTCTGTAGAGTAAGTTGAGTGGTTTAATCCACGCCCTGACGAATGCTTATCATATTGTATATATGGTCCATTCCATTTATCGGCATTTGTATCATTAGTTATTAAATTTTGAGCAAAATATACACTTGAAGTATCTCTAGGTAAGTCTTGTCCTGTATCTAAAATATATGCATCATATGCTTTTGCAATTTCGTTTAGTTCCGTTATTACAGATGTTACTCGTGCTTGCTGAATAGCTGAATATAATGCAGCTCCTGAAATAACAGATAATGCACCAAAAATGGCTAGAGCAATTCTTGCATCTAAACCAAACATTGCACCTTTGTTAAATCTCATTTTATCCCCCCTTTTTTGATTTTTTTATTGAGCGTGGTAAATAATAATGTGGTCTTTATAAACTTTATTTGTGATTTGGTACATCTCAATAATATTGCTTGTATTTGCTAAAGCATAGTTTTTAATCTCATGTACTCTAGATTGGCAAAGTAGCTCGTTACTTGTATCACAAGCAAAGTTAAATTTGTTATTTTTACTATCAGCAATTAGCTTTTCAATTTTAACTTTTTCACTGTTCATTAAAATAGCGTTGTTTGGTTTAAATACAATAGTTTTTTCATCATTTGAGTAAACTATTTTTTCTGCTTTTTGTTTTTTAATTTCTTTTGCTTTTTTAGCTGCTTCTTTTGCACCTGTTGTAATTGGTTTTGGAGTAGGCTTTGGTGCAATATTATAGTCGTGCCTATGGTTAATTAGTTGAGCTTGGTTAGCTTCTAAATTTTCATTTGTGTAAAGCTCAATGTTATATTTAAATGGTAAAGTCTTACCGATAATTGAGTTTAAGTGATTAAATCTATCTTTACATAGTTTATTCGACTCAGCACAGTACATTTTAAATTGGCTAAGGTATTTTCTATTTGAATTTTTTAAGAATGATATGATGTCTTTTACAGACTTTGCTACAGGCTTAATATTTGAACCTTTATAGTTAATAAATAGGCTAGTGTATTTACTAGGGTCTAGATTTATAGATTGTACAATTAAACTATTTTTATTGATGTAAGTTGATTTTTCAATAATATCAATTTGCTTATTAACTTTTTGTTTTTTGAAAATTAGGTTTAAGATTTCTACTCTTTTAGCGCAGTTTGTGTCTTTATCTGAACATACTGCTTTTACATCTAGCTTATTATTAGAAAAGAAAACAATGGCTTGCCTTAAAGGAGAGATATCCTCTTTAGCAACCCACTTATTTTCATTTTTATAAGTCAAAGTATACTTACCATCATTAGCAAGCACGCTAGATGTAGATAATGCAATAATAGATAAGACAGTAAGTATAACTTTGAATTTCATTTTTATATTCCTTTAGTTTGATTCAACAATTTGTTTAATCATAGCATCGTTAACAGATGGCTTATATTTGTTTTGTAAGCTGTTGATGAAGCTTAGGTATAAGTCATTTGTTTTTTGTGCAATTAAAGCTTGGCGAACTTGGTCTTTTTGTTCTGCTGTTGTAGCTTCTTGGTATGAATCAAGAACTTTAACAATAACAATATTTTGACCATCTGTAATAGTTTCTGCTAATACAGAGTTTGCTTTAGCATCAAATGCAGCCATTGAAATTTCGTTTGAAATTTGCTTAGCTTGGTTGCCAATTCTAGCAACTGAAACTACAGACTTAATAGGAGATACTAGCTTATATTTTTTAGCAGCTTGTTTGAATGTTAATTCATTAGCCATAATATCTTCTAAAACTTTATCAGCTTTTTCAGCTAATAGTTCAGCAGTCTTTTGTTCTTTATATGTTGCTTCAACAACATTTTTAACTTCAGCAAATGGTTTTGTAGACTCATCTACAATGTTTGTTACTTCAATAAATGCAGTAGCATCATAAT
>PTJW01000130.1 GCA_002937495.1 Pseudomonadota bacterium
GATTCAAAGTCAGCTAAAAATTGACTTCTTGCATTGTAGCTAAGCTCAAGCTCTGAATAAAAGTTTTCTAAGTTTGAATCTAAGTTATCATAATATAAAATTGCGAATTTTTCAGGTAAATATTCAAATAGTGATTTAAGCTTATTATTATAAAATAAACTTAAGAAATGGAATCTGTTATTAACAAACTTCTTTTGTTTAATTTCTGCAAAAATAGTATCTGTAATACCTTCAGGGAATAGCTTTAGGTATTTGCTTGTAAATGTATCTACTGTTGTATCATTTAATAACAATTCATTTTCTTGTGAGATAACAGCTTGCTTAACTTCTTGTGTTCTTCTTTGAGATTTAATGTCTAATAAATGGATAGACTCAACCTCATCGTCAAAAAACTCAATTCTATAGCCATGCTCACTGCCATTAGGCATAACATCTAAAATATCACCTCTAAATGCAAATTCTAATGATTGGTAAACATTTTCAACTCTTTTAAAGCCATGTTCTAATAGTTTATTAGTAAGTTCATCACGGCTAAACTCTTTATCTTTTTCTAAAGTAATATCTGCAAGTAGATCTGCTGTATTAATTGTTTTTGTAATTAATGCACGATTTGTAGTGATAATAATAAACTTATCTTTAGTATTTTGTTCTAAAGATTTAATAGCATTAACCCTTAAAGCTTGAATATCTAACGATGGGTTAGTCATATCATAAGCTTGGCAATCCCATGCTGGGAATTTTAATATTTTAGCTTTAGGATTAATATATTCAATTTGCTTTGCTAGCGAATCAATTTGAGTGTTATTACTTACTACAAGTACTAAAGTTTTATTTGTATTTGCAGTTAAAAAAGGCCAAATAAACTCATTAAGCTTGTCTAAATTAATAGTATCAAACTTTAAAGAGTTTATTTTATTTGTAAGAGTTTTTAAATTTAATTTCATGCTAATAAAGATACCATGATAGATAAATTTTTTCAAACTCAATTTTTAATAAACATGATTAACTATTAAGCTTAATAAAAAAAGCACCATAAGGGTGCTTTTTTTATTTTTCTTCATTTGTTTCAGCTTGTTCTGTTTCCTCATCATCATGGTCATGATGTTCAATAGTTGAGCTTACTTCATCTTCTTTATTTTCTTTTAGTGCTTCATAGTCAATTTTATAATCATCTTCCATAAATCTATCAGGGTTATATTCAGATAGGTGAGGATCTTTTTTATTACTTACCACTAAATCTACAATTTTTTCTGCAAAGTAAGGTGCTAATAGATAGTTTAATCCATTTAAACCAATGTTTAAGAATAAGTTATCATAATGCTTAGTTTTACCAAAGTAAGGCATTCTATCAGGAGTAACAGCTAATTGTGCTGTGTGAGTATCTTGAATATCTGCAAATTCTAAAACAGGTAGAATATTAATCATTTCTAACATGCTTGATTTTACAACTTGCATATTAGGCTCTCTAGACCATGTTGCTTGCATTTGATCTTCAATGCCTGTGTAGATTAGGTGATTTCTACCATTAAGCATAGGCTTACAAATATAATCACCATATTTACCACGGTGGTGTAAAATTTGAGCAGGTAGTTTAACTTTACTTGTAAATTCAATAATGTGAGTTCTTGCTGGTCTAAGTGGCATATTTAAACCAATTTTTTCAAGTAGCATGTTTGATCTAGCACCAGATGCTAAAATGATATTTTTAGATTCAATAATAGTTTCTTTAGTAACTAAAGCTTTAATTTTTTTATCTTTAATATCAAAGTCTATAACTTCATCGCTACCCCAAAACTGAGCACCATTTTTAATTAGCTGCTGTCTTAAAAAGTCTAAGCATGTTTGATTATTTAAAGAAATATCTTCAACACTTACTAAAGCAGACTTTACAAGTTCGCCGATTTCTCTTGCTTTAATTAATGTTTTAATAGCTTGTTTGTCTTTAATGATAAATGAACCAATATCATCTCCAACTTTTTTTTGAATATTTAAGAAATTTTCAAGAATAGCATCTTCTTGGTTATTTAAAGCAAATGATAAACATCCCCTAAGTTCAATGTTTAGGTCTTTTTCAAACTGGTCTTTAATTTCAAACCATCGTTTTTGTGCTTTTAGTACTGTATCTAACATATTAGTTGTAGCAATGTTATTAACACAAAGATCAATAGAACCTTTTTCTTGGCCAATATAAGTTTTATCAATTACTAAAACTTTCTGACCTTTTTTTGCTAATTCTAATGCAGTCCATAACCCTGCAATACTACCGCCAATTATACAGCTATCAATTTTAAGAATATCTTTTTCCATGATTATTTTTATTATCCAAATACTTTAACTTGATTACTATCCTAATTTTATATATTATATCATTAATTAAATAAAAACAAGAGGTTGATAATATGAACTGCCAGTATATCCCAAGTAAAGACTTAGTAGAAACACTAAAATTACAGGCTCAGAAAAAAGTAACAGAATTTAAAGAAAAAACAGGGAAAACTCCTGTTTTAAAGATACTTATGGCAGGTTCTAA
>PTJW01000131.1 GCA_002937495.1 Pseudomonadota bacterium
GCAAACACAGGCTATTGCGATGGAATGTACTCGTTACCAGCAGGGCATATTGATGATAATGAACCTGCAAGCCATGCAATGTTAAGAGAATTGCAAGAAGAAGTTAACATTGCAACAACTGCCGATAAATTAACTGTAGTACTTTCTAGTCATAGAACTACAGATGAACATCCTTATTTTAATTTACATTATTCAATTAGTGACTTTAATAAAAACTTAATTATTAATAACGAGCCAGAAAAGTGCGATGAATTAAAATGGTTTGATTTAGATGAACTGCCTGAAAATATAGTTCCATACATTAAAAAAGCAATTAACGCATATTTAGATGGCGAAATTTATTTAGAAGATTAATTTAAATAAAAGGAGTAGTAAGATGGTTGATGAAAAGCAAATATTAAAAGCAGCAGTTCATGCATTTGTTATAAATGATAATAAGCTTTTAATGTCAATTCGTTCTAAAAATGGAGAGCCTTATTTATGGGGTGTTCCTGGTGGTCATGTTGATGATATTGAAGTTTCAAGCCAGGCTCTAATTAGAGAAATGAAAGAAGAAATTAACTTAGATATAAATAAAGGTGAATTTAAGTTAGTTTTTTCAATGCATAGGGCTGGTGTTAATAAGCCATATTTTTGTACATTTTTTGAAGTTGAAACTAATTTAGCAAATTTAAAGAACAACGAGCCAGAAAAGTGCGATGAATTAAAATGGTTTGATTTAGATGAACTGCCTGAAAATATAGTTCCATACATTAAAAAAGCAATTAACGCATATTTAGATGGCGAAATTTATTTAGAAGATTAATTTTGTAAAGATAACTTAAATAAAAGTTATCTTTTTTTATTGAAAAAATCATTTTAGTAGTTATATTTTTAATTATAATTCAAAATTTTTAATTATTGATTTTTCATTTAGTTTTACGCTATAATGTATATATCTATAAATTATTATATAATAAAACTTTTTATCACAAATTCTACATCCTTATTTAGGGAGGATATATGAATGAGTTTATCTTAGTAACAATGATGACATTAGCTGTGGTTGCAGGTTTATCAAATATGTTTGCAAGGTTAGGCTACTGCCTAGTTTTATTTGCAATGATAAATTATTGCTCTGGCTTAGCTAACTCATCGGTTATAGCTACAATGTTTTTTGTAGTGTTGTTTACAGTTTTGTTTATTGGCATGGCTAGACTTACAAAAAATAAAGTAAAAGAAACTTGCATAGCTTTAACAGCTACAATTATTCTTGGCTTTTTTGGGGTAATGCTAGGCTATGAACTTTTTATCGACAGCAATATTATTGGAAGTATCGGTGGTTTGTTTATTATGAGTGGCTCAGTTGAGAGCTATGTTAAAGAACATAACCTATTTGAATACAAAAAAGAGGCGTAACAGCCTCTTTTTTATTGACTTTATAATAGGTGATAGTTATAATTTTATTAACTTAATCGTTTTAATAAAAAAGAAAGGGTAAAAATATGCCTATTAGCCAAAAGGCTCATACAGCAGTATATTCTATTATTCTTAATGATAATAAAGTATTGCTTATGAAAAGACAAAATACAGGTTTTAGAGATGGATTCTTCTCATTGCCAGGCGGTAAAATTGATGATCTTGAGTTGCCAAGCACAGCAATGTTAAGAGAGTTAAAAGAAGAAGTTAACTTATCTGTTAATTCAAATGATCTAGAGTTTTTATTAACTCAACATAGAATTAGCTTGGGTTATCCATGTGTAGACTTTTACTTTATTGTAAATAATTATAATATTGAAGAGTTAAACATTAATGAACCTGAAAAATGTGCAGCTTTAGAGTGGTTTGATTTAAATAACTTACCAGAAAAAACTCTACATTATATTAAAAATGCTTTAAATAGTTTAAATACTAAAAAATCATTTATAGAAGATAACTATTCTACAGAATTAGATGATAAAAAAGCACTTTAAGTATAATATTTGTATATATAATACTAATACTAAGCCAAAGGAGGCTTATTTTTTTTGCTCAAATTTTATAAAACAATTAAAAAACAATAGTAGAAATAGGGCTGTTATTTATTGTTTTTATATAAGAAAAACATTGAAAAACTGATGTTTTTAAGTTAAAATAATTGCATCTTTTAAAATAATAAAAAAAGGCTAAAAAAATCTATGACAGACTTAGTTAAATTAACTATTGATAATAAAGAAATTGAAGTTCCAAAAGGTACAAGTATTTTACAAGCATGTGAAATGGTAGACATCCAAGTTCCAAGGTTTTGCTACCACTCAAGATTATCAATTGCAGGTAACTGCAGAATGTGTTTAGTTGAGCTAGAAGGTGCTCCTAAACCAGTTGCTAGTTGTGCATTTCCTGTTGCTGAAGGCCAGGTTATTAGAACTCAAAGCCAAATTGCTAAAGATGCAAGAAAGTCTGTAATGCAATTCTTATTAGCTAACCACCCATTAGACTGCCCACTTTGTGACCAAGGTGGTGAGTGTGA
>PTJW01000132.1 GCA_002937495.1 Pseudomonadota bacterium
TTAACACCAGCTAGCATTTTGTCTCTTGCGTTTTGTTTAAATAAAATTTGTTTTGTCATATTTTTATACTCTGTAAATATTAGTCTTCAATAATAGCTAAAACATCTTCAGCTTTTATAATGATGAACTTTTTATCATCTTCAATAATTTCATTGCTGTTTGCAGCCCATTCGTTAAATAAGACACACTGGTCTACTTTAATTTCAAGTTCTTCATGCTCGCCATTTGCTTTAAAAAAGCCTGAACCAACAGCTTTAACAATACCTTTTGTTGGTTTCTTTTTTGCGCTATCTGGAATGATTAAACCCGAGCTTAGTGTTTGATTTTCTTCTAAAACTTCAATTAAAACTCTATCATAAAGTGGTTTAATTTTCATTTTGTTAATTCTCCTTTATTAGCACTGTATTCTTATGTCTGCTAATTAAAACATATTTTAAAAACTCTTGCAAGTCTGATGTTTTTATGCTTTAATTAAAGTACCTTTTAAGAATATGGTTAATGCATATTCAACTAAGGTTTTGAAAATTATAAAAACAAGTAAACTAACACGATATATAATACTATTCTTCAAAAACAAAAATAAAAATAATAAGGTGGAATAAGGTAACCAAATTTTACCGCTTACTGAAAAATAGTACCTTGAGCTTGAAACTTACATTTAAGCTTATTCCTTTACAGGATTTTGTTTATCTTGGATAGGCTGAAAAACGCTGACTTCAGGGTAAGAGGGAAACATAATACCTACTTAGTAGTTTAAAGACTATAAATAAATTAGCTGTTACTTATGTATAAATAGCTTGATAACTCGAATTAAGGCAAAGTAGATCCACCCACTTTGTCTTTTTTTATTGTCTAAAAACAGCTACTTACTGCGTTGCAATAAACTTTTTTTATATAAAATACTTGAAAGTACAACTAAAGATACACATCTTGTAGTTCGTTGATAAAACTAAGGAGTGTACCAACATACTGGACCCTGCCTGATCTTAAAGTAATATAAAATGTCTCAAATTTACTAAATAATTAAAAGAAATTATGAGGCTTATATTAATCTAATTTTAATCAGAAAAAATTAATGCCTAATTTAAGGCTAATTATAAAACATGCACGAAAAGTGTATGCTAAGGAGATAGTATTATGAAAAAAACTGCATATTTTGCAAATGCTGAACAAGCACTTTATTGGTTAATGGAACAAAAAAGGCAGGCTTATAAAAAGCCTACAAGTAATTATAATTATGAAAGTAACACAAGGTTTGAAAAACGCGAACCAACAGTTGCCGAACTATTAAGATGGAGTGGGGTTTACCAATATCCTAAAGGGCTTGAAGAAACTGCAATGGTAGTTAATCAACTTGATAAAATTTTTAATTCGTTAGAAAAAAGAACAAAGGTTATTTTATTACTAAGCTATATGGGGGATTTTGCCACTGCTGATATGTATGAAAAAGCCTTAAAGTCACAAAAAATCTTAAAAGCTAAAGGTTACAGAGTGGTTTTAAGTTATAAGTATCATAAAATAAGAGTTGCTAAAATGTTAAAAATAGATAGAAAAACAGTTACTCGTCATCATCAAAAAGCAAATCAGATATTTAACGATAAATTATTAGAGTTAGGCTTTATTAACTAACCCTTTAAAACAGTAACTTACATTAATAAGTTGTTTAGAGGTAGGAACATCTAATTTTAGATTTATGTATAAATCATCATTAATATTAAATTCTTGATATTGTAGTATATCAAAACTATTTAATTGAGATATGATAATTTCTTTAGATACATTACCAGATTTTTCTAAAGACTGTAGAGTTTTAATAACTTCTAATTGGTTAAATGAGTGCAGGCTTTCTGGAGTTGAAATATTATGCATAGAAAATAGTTCATTAAAAGTACCTTCAAGTATATTAATTGCCTTAAAAGTTTCAAAACTTTCTTGGTTAATAAATACACTTGAAGGTAAAACTGCTAAAATACCTCGTGTTAAGTTAACAGTATTGATGTTTTCAATATTCATATTAATAGAAATTTCATTTGAAACTTCATCTATTAACTTTTCAATCACTAAATTAGGGTTTATTTGTTTTAATGCTTGTTTTGTAAAATCATCTAACTCTTGGTTAGCTACATTTTGTACAATAATAACATCTAAAAGCTTTTGTGCTTTTTTTATTGTAATAATATCTGATGCTGTGATAGTATTAATAATAGGGATGTAACCAATAGATGTATACTCATCGTTTTCGATAAGTTTTGCAAGTTGGTTATTTATATCTTTTAAAGTATTAATTATATTCATTACATATCTCTTAAATTTATTTAGCATCAAATAATTTATGATGATTGTAACAATCTATAATTAAAAAATCAATATTCTCAATAAAATTTAAGGAGTAGTTAGATGGCTAGCAAGTATAACTTTCCAGAAACAATCACTACAGATCGTTTCATGTTAGAAAAAGTATCTGAAGAGTTTCATGCA
>PTJW01000133.1 GCA_002937495.1 Pseudomonadota bacterium
AACAACCAAATGGCAGAACTTATTACTCAAGTTGAAAACCATGAAATTGATATTTTAATTGGTACTCAAATGATTGCTAAAGGTCTTAATTTTAAAGACTTAACACTAGTTGGTATTGTAGATGCTGATATGGGATTAAATAACTCAGACTTAAGAGCCGGAGAGCAAACATTCCAGCTTATTAGCCAGGTTGCAGGTCGTGCTGGTCGTTATGATAAAAAAGGTACAGTATATTTACAAAGCTACATGCCAGAGCATGAGATATTCTCTCATTTAAAAACTTTAGACAGAGATGGCTATTTTAACCTTGAGCTAAAATCTAGAAAATTTGGTAACCTACCTCCTTTTAGTAAACTAGCTGCTATTTTAATTAAAAGTAAAAATCAACAGTCTGCTCAAAGAGCTGCGATGAACTTAGTACAGGCATTTCCTGCACATAATGAAAGTATTCAAGTTTTAGGCCCAGCTCCAGCAACTATTTTTAAAGTTAGAGATGTTTACAGATTTAGAATTTTAGTTAAATCAAATATTAACTTACATAAAGAACTTAAACATTGGATTGCATCAACTCCTGTATCAAACGATGTAAGAATTGATATTGATATTGACCCGCAAACACTTTATTAAAATATGAAATGTAAAAAGAGAGCTATAGCTCTCTTTTTCTCGCATGTAAATTATGCTTTACCAATAACTAATAACTCATCTACCTTATTTCCATCAAGCTTAACCTCAATAGTATTAACTTGCTGTACATGATGTAGATTTGAATCTTCAAATAGCTTATTCAGCCCTTTTGTACAACATTCATTACCTGAAGTTACTAATAACCAATTGTGGTTATTAGTTTGCTTAATAAAGGTAGACAAGTTACTATTATCAGAGCATGCTATAAGACTTTGCCCCGTTGCAAAGGTATACATAATACCTTTTACTCTCTGTAAGTCTTCAGTCAAACCAAGTTGTTTTGACTTTTGAAGATGTTTGATCGCACCTTCTAGATCTTCTCTAGACACCTGCATAAGGAGTCTCCTTTAATAAGTTATAGTTAGGTTAGTGTGTATTTATTTATATCTATTAGTGTAACTTAACTGCTGACCTTTCACCTTACAGGCATATATTGAGCCACTGTATTTTTTGACATACTATATATTGACTTTTTTAATGTTTTAAGATAAATTAAACTTACCTTTATAAATATAGATAGATTTTAATAACAAGGAGTGTATTATGTTCGGACAATTTGCATCTGATAAATCCACCAAAGAAAACCTTGATAAAATTCCAACAGTTCTTAATAGTGCTCGTAAATCAGGCATGCTAGCAAGTCAAGACTTTATAACACTTAAAGCAATAATTAGCGACAGTCTTAGTATCTATCGCTATTCTTTAAAAACAGAACATCTTAAGAATTTCGGTACCAGTATTGGCGAGTTAAATATTCTTGCATCAAACTGGCATATTCATAACAAATAAAAAAGCTCCCAATTGGGAGCTTTTTTATTTTGCGTTAACAACAAAGTGTTTTGTTGGTTTTGATGGTCTACCAAATAAGTAACCTTGAAGCTTATAACAACCATTTTGAGTTAAGAACTTCTCTTGATCTGGTGTTTCAACACAATCAGCTGCTGGTTCTACACCAATGCTTCTTGCCATTTGGATAAACTTCTTAATAACTTCTTCAGAGTCTTTATCTTTACCGATATTTGCAATGTAGCTATAATCAATTTTAAGCATATCAATTGCTGTATCTTTTAGCATGTTAATTGATAGACCTTCTTTATCTAAATCTTCAACAATAATAACAATACCTAAAGCCTTAAGCTCTTTTAATGTTTTACCTACTGTTGCAGCATCTTTAAGAATAATTTTTTCTGATATTTCAAAACCTAATGAGTTTGGCTTAATGTCATACTCTTTCATTAGTTTTTCAATTCTCTTAACAAAAGTTTTATCTTGGAATTCACGAGGTGAAACATTTAAAGTTAATAATAAACCTGTTTGACCTTCAGATTCCCAATCTTTAAGCTGTTGGCAAGCTTTTGTTAATGTAAACTGACCAATATTAACCATAATATCATCTTGTTCAATACCTGGTAAAAACTGCCCTGCTCTTAATAAGCCATACTGTGGGTGGTTCCATCTAAGTAATCCCTCAACACCGTATACTTTTTGTTTCTCTGTATCAAAGTAACCTTGGTAGTGTAAAAGTAGTTCATTTTGGTTAAGAGCATTCTGAACGTCATCAAGGCTAATACTATCAGCTGATACTTCAAAAGCTTGTGATTCATAAAATACATAGTTGTTTTTACCGCTATTTTTAGCTTTATACATACTTTCATCAGCATGACGAATAAGATCAACAGAGTTTGAACCATCTTTTGGATACATTGAAATACCAATAGAACCTGTTACTCTTGCTACAATACCATCGCCATAGTCGTA
>PTJW01000134.1 GCA_002937495.1 Pseudomonadota bacterium
TAGTATTCTGAAATTGGCGGTAAGAATTCTAAAACATCACCTTCTCTAAGTGTGTTTCTTACTTCCATAACCATATAATCACCTTCCCAACGAGTAATCATACCACCAAAGCTCCACTCACTAATTGATGCTGTAGTATCATAATCATGAGCGTGGTTTTCTAATCTACCCTTATGGAATGCCATTGTATAGCCACGGTTTCTAATTGCTTCTAGCTCTCTCATATAAGCATCTGGCTTCCAACCATCCTTACCGTATAAGAAATAGTCATCCATAGCTTTTCTGTATGCTCTTGCTACAGCGCCTACATAATATTCATTTTTGTGACGACCTTCAATTTTTAGAGAGTCAACACCTAACTCCATGTACTGGTCTAAAACAGGCATTAGACATAAATCTTTAGAGTTTAAAATGTATGATCCACGAGTATCTTCTTCAATTGGCATAAAGTCACCTGGTCTAAATTGCTCTTCTAATAAGAACTCAAACATATCTCTATTTGAATCGTTAATTTCTAGAGCTTGAGTTTTACCATCTCTTAATTTTAAATGAACCTTATAGTTCCAACGGCATGAGTGTGCACAGTTACCTTGGTTTGCACCTCTTTCAGACATAAAGTTTGAAAGTAAGCATCTACCTGAGTAAGTCATACACATTGCACCATGTACAAAAGCTTCTAATTTAATTTCAGGGCATTTTGCACGAATTTCTTTTAGCTCTTCAAATGATACTTCCCTAGCAAGTACTGCTAAGCTAGCACCCATGTCTTGCCAAAACTTAACTGTCATCCATGAGCAAATGTTTGCTTGTGTTGAAACATGCAGCTCAATTTCAGGAGCGTGCTCTTTAACATATGAAAATACACCTGGGTCCGCTACAATAACTCCATCTGGTTTTACTTTTTTAACTGTTTCAACAAACTCTGGAAGTTTTTCATAATCTTTATTATGAGAAAATAGATTTAAAGTTAAGTAAACTCTTTTACCATATTTATGAGCAAATTCAATACCTTCAACTAAGTCTTCTAATGAAAAACCTGACTTTGTTCTAAGTGATAAATCTGGAGTACCGCAATAAATTGCATCTGCACCATAAATAACTGCTGTTTTTAATTTTCCTAGATCGCCGGCTGGCATTAAGAGCTCTGAACGCTCAGGTCTAACAATTTTCTTCATAATAATTTCCTGTTTAGTTTAAGTATTTATAAATAATTAACTTATTTATATAAGTTTTTTAAACTTTTTTCAAGATTATATTAAAAAAATAGATATTAATCAATGTTCAAAATACCCACATAAATATAGTTTTATTACTAATAGTAGTTTTTTGGCTGACTTTAGCGGTTTTATAAGGCTTAAGGGTTGACTTAATGGTCAAATTAAATTAGCCTTAAATACGCTAGTGTTATTCTGCGCTATATAAGAGCAAAGGCAGAATTAACAAAAAATGTATTAGTAGAGAGAGAAAATATGAAAAACAAGAAAGACTTTATAAGAAGTGCTGATATGTTTATGCATTTTGCAGAAAGAGACATAGAAAAGCTTGCTTATAAGGCCGAGGTTATTAACTTTGCTAAACACAGCATGATTTACCTAGATGGTGAGGAGGCTAAATACATTTACTTAACTATTAGCGGTTGGGTAAAAATATTTACAACATCATTTAATGGTGATGAAACTGTATTGGGGGTAATAGGCAAAGGTAAAACATTTGGTGATACAGCATCACTTGGTAAGGTAGAATACATTGTTTCTACTCAAGCAATAACTCCTGTTAAAGTAATAAAAATTCCTTACTCTGAATATTTAGAAGTACTAAAAGATAATGATAAAGCTCTTGATTTTGTGTTCAACCTTTCAGCAGAAAGGCAAAAATTCTTAATCAAGGAAATCGAGCAGCTTATTACTTGTACTGCTAATGAAAGAATTGGAATATTTTTACTAAGAATGCTAAAAAATAAAGAAGTAATAACACATGAGGATAACGATAGTGTTACAATTAAACTTCCATATGCTAAAAGCGTTGTTGCAGCACAGCTAGGTATGCAGGCTGAAACATTCTCAAGAGCTTTTGCTAAATTAAAAAAGGATGGCTTAATTAAATCTTCACAAAGAAACATTACTATCAATAGCATTTCGCAACTAAAGCAATTTTGCAGAGTTGATGGCCCAGTCTAAAATATAAAAGTAAAAAAGAAAAGAGTCCGTTAAATAACGGACCTTTTTTTAATACCCTAAATCATCAACTGTATCTTGGGTAGCATCAATAGTAGTTTCAACTTGTTCGGTTATACTGTCAACTACAGAATTTTCTTGTTTATTCATTAAATTCATTAGTGTATATGCTACTAACACTAATAAAACAACAATAATAAATAAAAATATAGATTTATTATATTTAGATTCAGTCATAATAACTTCCCCCTTTT
>PTJW01000135.1 GCA_002937495.1 Pseudomonadota bacterium
GCAGTAATTGCCAAACAAATGGGTCATGAAGTAACAGGTTCTGATAAAGGCTGTTACCCTCCGATGAGTACTCAACTTGAAGAGCAAGGTTTAAAGTTATATAACGGCTATAATGCTCAAGATATTATTGATATCAACCCTGACTTAGTTATTATTGGTAACGCACTAGGTAGAGGTAATGAAGCTGTTGAGTATGTAATTAACAATAAAATTCCTTACATTTCAGGACCACAGTGGTTAGCTGAAAATGTTTTACAAAACAAAACTGTTATTGGTGTAGCTGGTACACATGGTAAAACTACTACAACTTCAATTGCAGCATTTGTATTTGAAAAATGCGGTTTAAACCCAAGCTTTTTAGTTGGTGGTGTATGCCCAGACTTAGGTACATCAGCAAGACTAACAGAAGGCGAACACTTTATTATTGAAGCAGATGAATACGATACAGCATTTTTCGATAAAAGATCAAAATTTATTAACTATCGTCCAGATTATGCAATTTTAAACAACTTAGAGTTTGACCATGCTGATATCTTTGAAAATCTAGATATGATTAAAAAGACATTTCATCACTTAGTTAAAACTATTCCATCAAATGGTATTATTGTTCGTCCAGAACATGATGAAAACCTAAAATCAGTAATTGATATGGGTTGCTGGACTGAAAACGAAACTTTTGGTGAAAATGCAGACTGGTCTTACAAAAACTTAAGCTCAAACTGTGCTAAGTTTGAAGTATTCTACAAAGGCGAATCACAAGGTATTGTTAACTGGTCACAAGTTGGTTTACATAACTTACATAACTGCCTAGCTTGTTTAGCAGTTGCTCATAAAGCAGGTATTAAAATTGAAGATGCAATTAATGCAGTTAACCAATTTGGTGGCGTTAAGCGTAGAATGGAAATTAAAGGTACTGTAAATGATATTACTGTTTATGATGACTTTGCACATCACCCAACAGCAATTGAAACTACAGTTCAAGGTCTTAAAAACTCATTAACTGAAGGTAGAGTTATTGCAGTTTGGGAGCCAAGATCTAACACAATGGTTAGAGGTGAGCATAAAGAAGGCATCCCAGGAGCTTTATCAAATGCAGATTTAGTTGTAGCTTATCATAATACAGATGCTGTTAAGTGGGATGTTGCAGACTATGTTGCTAGATCAGGTATTGAAAACTACACATATCAAGAAGTTCAAGACTTAGTAGAAAAAGCAGTAGATTTAGCAGAGCCAAATGATCATATCTTAATTATGACAAACGGACCATTTGGTGGCGCTCATCAAAAGATTTTAGATGGCTTATCAGAAAAATATAAACACTAATTACTAAACCAGTCTTTTAAGGCTGGTTTTTTTATGATATTATTTATTTTATGAAAAAGAAAACGAGTTATCAAAGGTGTTATAACCTAGCACTGTATTATCTAGCTAAAAGGCAGCATTCTATAAGTGAGTTAGTTAAAAAGCTTACTGATAAAGAACATTTGCCTGAAGATATAAAAAAAACAGTAGAAAAGCTAAAAAACTTAAAGTTCCTTGATGATAAAGAGTTTGCAGTTTCTCGAATTAGATATCGCTATGAAACAAGCAAGTGGGGTTTAACTCGTATTAAATTAGAGCTAGGGCAAAAAGGTGTAGATAGAGACCTTATCGAACAGGCAGTTCAACAACGCTATGATGATGGTACTCTGGATGATACATTAATTAGACAACAAGCTTTTGACTTATTATATTCAAGATATAGAAATAAAGTAGAATTTGAAAATAAACGCTTAACTCATAAATCATATGCTAAAATAGTAGGCTTTTTACAACGTCGAGGCTACAGTACAAATCAAGTACGCTATGCAGTTGATTTACTAGTTGAAACTATTTTAGAAAAGTAAAAAACACCCATTTGGGTGTTTTTATTTATTTAGTTTTATCTTTATACATGTTTTTATCAGCAGATTGGATAACTTGCTTAATTTTAACATCATCATCTTTAATAATATTAGCTCGACCAATGCTAATAGATAGCTCTAAAACTCCAGACTTACCATCTGCATTATATTTAATAGGTTTTTTTATAATGTCTTTTATGTCTTTAATAATTTGTTCTTCAGTTTTATTAGATGTAGTAAGCATGGCAAACTCATCACCGCCAATTCTATAAGCAAAGCCACTATTATTGTTTGCATAGTCTCTTATAGCATGTACAGACTCAATAATAGCAATATCACCAACATTATGACCTAAAGTATCATTAATTTGTTTAAACTTATTAATATCCATGTAGTAAAGGTCAAACTTAATGCCTTCATCTTGATATTTAGCAAACTGCCTAATTAAACCTTTTTTATTCTCAACACCAGTTAGCTGATCAAGGTAGAAAAT
>PTJW01000136.1 GCA_002937495.1 Pseudomonadota bacterium
ACCTTTAGCGCATTTTGTACACTTTTCAGTTTTGTTGCATTTTGTGCAATTTTCATGCTTTTTACAGTGTTCGCAGTCTTTACATTTACCCTTGTGATCGCACTTACCTTCAACTTTGTGAGGGCAATCGCATTTGCATTCTTCATGGTGTTTAGAACACATTGAATGGTTATCTGCATAAGCTGGGCCTGATGTAACTGCAAAAACAGCTACCATTAAATAAATAATAGTTTTTTTCATATTGTTTTCTTTCTTTTATAAGTTTAAATTTTTGTCACTTGTTATGGTCAAATATTAGTTTTAAAATTTAAATTTAACTAAGTTTAAGTCGTGTGTATGTTTTAAAAATCTAAAAGTTAATTCTAGTTTTTATAAATAAACTTAGTTAATAAATCTTATTTTAAGAAAGTTTTGGCGGTGGTGATAGCAATGCAAGTAAAAATTCATCGTAATTTTCATCTACAATGCTAAGCTTTTTAGAAATTTTGATATCTTTAGATTTAATTGCTAAACCTAAAGTAGGGATTTGGTTGCAATGAGTGCATTGGCAGTCATCACAGTTTGCTTTTTGCATAGAATCTTTTTGCTGCATATCTTCACAATGAGAAGACATGTCTTTACTTTGAGAAACTGCTTGTTGGTTCATCATCATAGGGCACACAAAAGCATTTGCAACATTAGTTGCAACAAAGCATAGTGTCATGATTGATAATAAAGTCAGTTTTAAATATTTCATAAGTTTATGATATTAAACTTATTAGGATATGTCAATAAAAAAGACTGGTAAAAACCAGTCTTTTTTTAATTTTAACCTATTATAGTCCGCCAGTTGGAACTGTTTGTAGTAGGTATTTAAAGTCATCATCGTTGAACTTCATACCTAAACCAATAAATGGAGCTGCAAGGTCAGAATTTAATGCATTATCAACACCTGCGATACCATAAATTGGTAAGTCTTGCATGAAGTAACGACCTGTTAAGTCTAGGTGTGCAGTACCATCTGAGTTACCAGAGTTTTGACCTCCAAAGTCGTATAAATCAGCAGATAGTTTAACTCTATTGTCTGCTAGGTATGTATCAGCACCAACACCAAATGAGCTATCTCTAATACCAAATCTGATGTATAAGTCATTACCCCATAGGCTGTTTTCATAAACATGACCAAACTGAGCTGTAAATTTAACTTTATTACCAAAATCTTGACCGAAGTATTCTGTATCTGCTCTTTCATCTTCAGCTTCAACCGCATAACCATCTGAAGTTACACCAAGTAGGTAGAATCTGTTTGGACGAGGAGAGATTGAAATATCAAATCTACCTTTAGAAACATCTTGTCCTAAAATAGAATATCCGTAGAAGTCAATTTCAGTTTGAATTTGTTCAACTCTATTTGCTAAGCCTGAAAGTGAGTCTAAAGCTGATTCAATTTTTTCAATTGTTGAATCATCATTAATTAAACGACCAATTGTACCTTCACCACTTGCAATTTTGTTTGTTACCATTGCAATATCCATACTTGCTTGGTCTAAGTTATCAATAATGTTTGAATCATTATTAATAAGCTGACCTAAAGTAGATTTATTGTCTTGTAATTTTGATGTAATAGCATTTAAGTTTTTAGCAACTACTGTAAAGTTTGAAATCATTTCGCCAGTATTTGATTCGTTGCTTGTTAAAATCCTATTTAAGCTAGCAGTAGCTGATTTAACACTTGCTAAGATATCTTCAGAGTTTGCTGTAACATCATCTGAAAAATCAGAGAAGTTATTTACAATGTTATTAATTTTACCTGGCTCAAGCTCTTGGTTTAAAATAACATCAAGCCTTGTAGTAATAGTGTCTAAGTTACCGACAATTCTTTGTAATTTGTCGCGGTTCTCTTGACCTGCAAGCGATGCTCTTAAGTTTTCTGAAACTGCAGAAAGATCTGAAGCAATTTTTGAGAATTTAGCACCAATATCTTCAATAGTAGAAGTACCAATAAAAGGAATATTATTTTGCTGTTTATCAAGAGGTTTTTTTGTATATATTGGAGAAATAAGGGAAATGAATTTTTCACCAATTAAACCATTTGAGGCAATCTGAGCTGTAATGTTTTCTGCTAAAGGAGTATCTTCATTAATTGCTAAATGAACTAAAGCTGTACCTTTTTTAGTAAGTTGAATTTTATCGATAAAACCAATATCAACACCAGCCATTTTAACTTTAGATCCGCTGTATAAACCACCAGCGTTAGCAACTTCAGTTATTAAACGGCGAGTATCACCCTCATCAACTCTAGAAATTGAACCTGAATGGTAAGTAAGCCAGCCTAAACCAATAGCTGATGCTAATACTACTGAACCTACTT
>PTJW01000137.1 GCA_002937495.1 Pseudomonadota bacterium
TCTTCACAAAATGCAATAGGTTTTAACCAGCTTTCAAATGTGCTAGCATCCATTTTATCTTGTAATAATGTTTGTACTGTACCCCAGATTTGCGCAGTAATTCTCATATTTAAATAATCTTACTTGAATAGTTAATAATTTGATTTGTAATTGATTTGTTGATTATAATATCTTTACACGAAAAACTCAAGATAAAAATTAAGAAAACGAACTATTATTTATATGTTTTTTATTTTAATAAAATATACAAAAAACCACCGCCTTAGCGATGTTTTTTTGTATTTTTACTTTGGTCTATACTTAAGGTAAACATGATTTTCAACCCCAGACCATGCTACTAATCTAACATTTCCGTTTTGACCATCCACGATATTATCAATTTCATTTTCTAAAGAAATATACAAATCTGTTGGCATATCTCTATAAACAATCCAAATATCACAAGTTCCCCCTACTGTTCCAGTATCACAACGAGTTGAACTATTCCAATTTGAGTTTGAACTGTTAGAGCTCCACTCTCCATTAAGCATTTCTGATATTCCTAGCTCACCAACATCTTTATAATTTAACCATGTAGATGTAATCTTGTCATTTAAAAGATAGGGACCATTCCATCCTACCTTATTATCACTTATTAACTTTTCTATATTAAGATAAACATAAACACCAGTAACTTCTAATTCACTGCCTGTATCTAAATAATATGCATCATAAGCCTTGCCTACTTCGTTCATTTCTGTAATTACAGCTGTAACTTTACTTTTCTGAATTGCACTATAAAGTGCTGCCCCACTAATTACACTTAATGCACCAAATATTGCCAATGCAATTCTTGCATCAAGTCCAAACATAGCTGCTTTTTTTATGTTTATCATTACATAAAACCCTTTTTTATTAAATATTATTAGTAAAATAGTACAATAATATAAATATTTTTACAATAAAAAACCACCGCCTTAGCGATGGTTTAAATTACGAAATTTCTTGGTAAGAAATTATGCGTTAGCTTTTTTAATTGAAGCTGCCATTCTTGAAATGTTTCTTGAAGCGAAACCTTTCTTGAATACGTTTTTGCTAACTGCTTTGTGTAAGCCAGCCATAGCTAGTTTGAAGTTTTTAGCGATAGCTTCTTTATCACCTGCTTCAATAGCTTTGTCTACATTTTTCATGTATGTTCTTACTTCACTTCTTAGCTTAGTGTTTGCTAAGTTTCTTACTTCGTTTTGACGAACTCTTTTTTTAGCTTGTGCTGAGTGTGCCATTTTTCGATTCTCCTACTTTCATTCGGTTTTGTTATAATTCAGAAGGTTAAACCTTCTACGAAACTGTCTAAAACTATTTTTAGAAACTTCAGCTCCGTATGCTGTAATATAATGAATTTTATATTTTTAGTCAAGTTAAAACATTCATTTTATTTAGTTTTATATTGAAAAAAAACTTCTATCAAGCTATGCTTAATTTATTAACAAAATAAATAAAAAGGATTTACCAATCATGAAAAAAATCTTTCTTGTACTAATTGCACTTATTGCTATGTCTATAGTATGTGTTAAATTAACTCCAGGTATTTTACAAAAAACAAGCCAAAAAGTACTATCAGAAACTTTACAAACTAAAGTAACAGTTGGTGATGTTAGTTTATCAGTTATTAATGGTGAAATTGCAGTTTCAAATGTTGTAATTAAAGACTATCCTAAATTTTCAGATGCTAACTTATTAAAACTTAAAAAACTTGTACTTAAAGTTGACCCTGCATCATTGCTAACTAGCACAATTACAATTAACGAATTTACTATTGATGGTATTGATGTAAAACTAACTGGTGGCATTAAAGATAATAGCCTAACAGAAATTGAACATGTTTTAGCTTTAAATGAACATAAAAAAGTACAAGAAGAAGCAACTCATGCAAATGAAACAGCCGAACAACACTCAGGCCATAACCACCAACATAAAAAAGATGTTAAAATTAGAGTTGAAGCTTTAAACATTGATAATATTAAAATTGCAGCACATATCACAGAACCTTTTAACTTAGGTGAAAAACAACTTAAATTAGCTGGCTTAAACATAAAAAATATTGGTGGTAAAGAAGGTGTAAGTATTAACAATGCAATTGCACAAGTTACAAAAAGCTTAAACATTGCCATTAAAGCAAAAATTGAAGAGCTACTACCTGCACAAAAAGCATATGAAGAAACTAAACATGTTTTAGAAAAAGGCTTAGAAACAGGTAAAGAAAAAGCAGATGAACTATTAAATAAGTACTTTAAATAATGATTTTAAATACACTGAATAATAAATGGCTTAGAGTTTTAAATAAGGAATT
>PTJW01000138.1 GCA_002937495.1 Pseudomonadota bacterium
ATGTAATGAACTATTCACTTTAAATTATAGGTCTTTCAAATAGTTTTGAGCTTTTTTAGCTTCTGGAGTGTTTGGGTAATCCTTAAGAAGCTTGTTCCATGAGTTTTTAGCATGCTTATCATTGCTCATTTGCTTAAAGGCTACACCAATCTTAAGTAAGTTTGCTGGAGCTTTAGCGCCATTAGGGAATGTTTTTAAGCCTTTTGCAAATTGAGAAACAGCTTTTCTTGCATCACCTTGAACTAGAGCAATTTCACCTAACCAGTAGTATGAGTTATCAGAGTATTTATGATTTGGGAATCTTTCGATGAAAGTTTCAAACCAGTCTGCTGATTTATCATATTCTGCTAATGTTAAGTAGTTATATGCTTTTTCATAAAGTCTTTCAGGGCTTAGTTTATCAGGAACTTCTGCTCTTACTCTAGTATCTTTTTTCTTTTGAAACTCTTCTTTTTTAGCTGTAACAGGAGTAGTAGACTCGTTTGCCTTGGCAACTTGTGTAGCAGGAACTTCAGCGTTAGCTTTAATTTTGCTTGTAGTATCTTCTAGTTCGTTTAAGCGATAGTCAAAATCTTCAGACATTAGCTTAATTTGTTCTGTTAGCTTTTCAACTGCATAGCTTAGTTCTTCAATTTTACCGTAAAGTTTACGGTTTTGCTCTTGCATATTAGCTACATTTGCCTGAGTTTCTGCAAGTAATTGATTATCTGCAGATACAGTTGTAACAGGGCCTTTACCTGAGTAAACTTGTTTTTCCATAGCAATCATACGCTTTTCAATTCTATTGATTTTAGCTTCAATAGACTGAGCATTAGCAATGCTAGCAAAACTAACTATAGCTGTTGTTAAAAGTAGAGTTTTTTTCATTATTATTTGAACCTCAAAAGTTTGAATATTAGTGTTTTAACTTGCATTAAGCTAAACCTAACATACATTAAGTTTTAAAATACTAGAATTAATTAGTAAATAAATTAACTATTTTGGGATAGTTTTAAATTATTTAGCTGAGTCTAGTAGGATAACAGCTCTTCTGTTTTTCGCCCAAGCTTCTTGAGTGTGAGCTGTATCTTCAGGCTCTTCTTTACCAAATGAAACTGTTTCAATTTGGTTAGCGTTTAGACCTAAACCAACTAAGAATTTTTTAACTGCTACTGCTCTTCTTTCACCTAATGAAAGGTTGTACTCTCTTGTGCCTCTTTCGTCAGCGTGGCCTTCAATAACAATTGAAGCAACACCGTCGTTAGCTAGTACGAAGTTAGCGATAAGTCTTAAGTCAGCTTGTGCTTGTGGGCTAACAGCTGATGAGTCAAAGTTGAATAAAACAACATTTGATGTAATAGCCTCTAAGTCTTGTCTTAGTTGTAGAGTTTTCTCATCTAAGATTGAAGCGTCAATTCCTTCGTAGCTTAATGTAGAACCGTAAGCTGAAGCATCGCTTGCTGAAGTATAAGACTCTTGTTGTACTGTTGGTTGAATTTCTAAGTTTTGTTCTGTTAAGTCAACATCCTGACTGTTGTTAGCACATGCTGCTAAAACTAAAACAGATGCTGTGATTAGAAGATTTTTTTTCATCGTTGTATTTACCTATATTTGTTGTTAATCAGTACCAAATAACATAAATAATAAAGCATACAATAATATATGCTTGATCAGACTTAAATAAAAACTCTGATTTCGTTATTATTTATTACTTATGATTTTGGTTAAAAATAATACATTACAAGTTCGATTCTACACATAAAAAAACATTTTTTCAATTAAAATCTTTAAAATATGACAAAAAAATCACATGTGGTTGTGTTTAAAATTGTTTTTTTGCAAAAAATATTTAAAAAAGCCAAGAAAAAATATACAATTAATCATATTGTACAACTTATAAATAAAAAGTTAAAGGAGTCGTAGATTATGTATTTAGAAATTGGAATTGTATTAGTGCCATTAATTATTTTTTATGCTTGGTATGTTTCTATCGTAACAAGAAATAACAAAGTTAAAGAGGCATTTTCAGGTATTGATGTTCAACTTAAGAAAAGAGTTGACTTAATTCCTAATATTTTAAAAATTGCTAATAAATTTATGGAACATGAAAAAGGCTTACTTGAAGAAGTAACAAAACTAAGAACTGATGTTATGAAGGCTGCTGAGGCAGGTCCTGCAAAAGCAGAAGAAAGATTTGCTTTAGAAGGTTTACTAGAAAACAAAATGTCAGGTTTAATGGTTGCAGTTGAAAACTACCCAGACCTTAAGTCTCAAGAAAATATGGTTGAAGCACAAAGAGTATTTGCAGATGTTGAAGAGCACATTTCAGCA
>PTJW01000139.1 GCA_002937495.1 Pseudomonadota bacterium
GACTTCTTGGGTTGTTCAATTGTAGAGTTTAGCAAAAGGTTTAGCATAACATGGTTATTTGCAATGGTTTGAGCAACTGTACTTTTCTTCATTTGCATTTCCTTATAGTTTAAAAAGAACTATCCATACATCTTATTGGTTAAGATAGTATATATAATAAGGTAATATAAATCAAGTCTATAAATTGCAAAAAAGAAAGCTAATGCTCTCTTTTTATATTTTAATCTAAGTTTGAAGTAGTTTCTAATAATTCAATTTTATAACCGTCAGGGTCTGCAATAAAGGCCATATTAATATCTGAACCAGCCATTGGGCCAGCAGGGCGAGTAACAATACCGCCAAATTTTTCAGCCAGTTTGCAAATTTCAAACATTTTATCTGTTTTTACTGCAATATGGCCATAACCAGTACCATGAGTATAGTCTTCAGTGTTATCCCAGTTATGAGTTAACTCTAAAACTGTAGTATCATGCATAGAACCATAGCCCATAAATACAAGAGTAAATCTACCTGTTTCAAAGTCTAATCTTTTTTGAGTTTTCATTCCTAAAACTTCTTCATAAAACTTAACAGATTTGTCTAAGTCTTTTACTCTAATCATTGTATGTAATAACATGTTAAGTCCTTTTTTTATAATGTATTTACATTTTCATCAATGATGATGTGTTTGTCTACATTTCTTAAGTCAATTTTAATTTTTGTTTTATTTAAAATTCGTTGTTGCTTGTTTAGTTGTTTTAAAACTTTTAAAGCGTATCTTACTTTTTCTTCTGGTAGTAAAATAATGATTCCATTTTCTAAGTATAGATTCCATCTTCTATTACCAATGTATTCAGCCTGTTTAGCTAAAAATAGTAAGTCAGTCCAGTTTGCAAATAATGAGAATAAGCTTGCTGCTTTTTCTTTTGATCCAGGTCCTGAAATTTCAAGCAGGTGGTCAAATTTTTCATCTATAATATCAATTAATTCACCTTTTGAGTTTAATGCCCACTTAGTATCATCAAAGCGAATAGTCGCAATAGCTTTATGTTCAATAATTTTAACTTTTAAAGCATTTGGTAATACTCTTTGAACTTGAGCTAGCCTAACCCACGGCAATGATTCAACTTGTTGTCTAATCTCATGTGTTGAAACAGAGAAAATAGGTTGGCCTTTTTTTAGTTTAATTGCTAAACGAAGTTTTTCTAAGTTTGTATTTTCAACACCAGTAATATATAAGTGGTCAACTCTTAAATTTAATTGGTTTGATAAAAAGTTTGTAAATGCATTGTTAATTTTTGATGCATTAAATACTATAACACTTAGTAATAAAACTACGCTTAAAAAGCCTAGAGCATAAGGGATATAATTCCAAAATGCTTCTAAGCTTTTTTGTTTCTGAATTTTAATATTATTTTGCAATATTATTTTTTGTCCTGTTTTAGATCAGCTAGGATTTCAGTCGCTACAGTTTTAGCTGCAGTTCTTGATTGCTCAACAGCAACTGAAGAGTTTCTTTCCATAGTTTTTAAGATCTCTGGGTTTTCTGCTAGTCTTAAAACTTCATAAGCTAGGTTTGAAGGTGTAAATCTGCCTGTTTCTAGAATAAATGAAGCATTTTTATCTGTTAAAATTCTAGCGTTTTCCATTTGGTGACCATCAGCAAGTAGTAGTGGAACAAAAATAGCTGTTCTGCCTAATACTGCTGTTTCACAAACTGTACCAGCACCTGAACGAGCGATAACAAGATTTGCTTGTCTTGTTTTTTCTGGTACGTCATTAAAGTAAGTGCTTAAATCTGATTCAATGCCATATTCATTATAAATATCAGTTACTCTTTGTAAGTCTTCAGGTCTTGTTTGTTGGATAACAACAAGTTTTTTCTTAACTTCTTCAGGAAGTGTAATTAAAGCTTGAGGAACAACATCAGATAAAATTCTAGCACCTTGTGAGCCACCAAGTACTAAAACTCTAAACTTACCATCTTCATTACGTTTGATACTTTGTGCATCTAAAACTTTTTGCTCAACTGGGCAACCAGCTACAATAATTTCATTCTTTTCATTAATTTTATCTGCTAAGAATTGCTTTGTTTCTTCAAATGATAAGAAGATTTTATCAGCAAAGTGCATTAAAATTTTATTTGTTCTTCCTGGCTTAACATTTTGCTCGTGAATAGCAGTGTGTAAACCCATAATTCTTGCTGCAAATACTGTTGCAATTGATGCATAAGAACCCATTCCTAAAACAAAGTCAGGTTGGATTTTTCTCATTTGTAGTAATGCGCCAATAACGCTTAAATATGTAAATACTAGTGC
>PTJW01000014.1 GCA_002937495.1 Pseudomonadota bacterium
CACTAGATTATAAAACAGGTAAAATGAGAATATATAAAACTTCACCATCTTGTTATATTTATATTTTAGGCGATATGGTTGCAGAGCCAACATCATAATAAAAAACAGCGTTTATTAACGCTGTTTTTCTATTCTTCTTAATAGTACATACATTGCACCTGTGCCACCGTGTTTAGGTAGGGCAGATGTAAATGATAATACACAATCTAGATTTTCTAACCAGTAAGGTATTTGTTGTTTAATTTGCCCGATGTTTGATTCGGTATTTGTACCTTTACCATGGATAACTAAAACGCATTTTAAGCCCATTTGTTGGCTTGTTTGTAAAAAGTATACTAATGAGTCTTTTGCTTGCTTTAAAAGCATACCATGAAGGTCTATTCTGTCTTGATAACGAATATCGCCATTCTTTAATTTAAGTTGTAGTTTTTTATCTACAGATTTTCTAGCAGACTTAATATCATCTTGAGAGTGAGAGGCGTGTTTTGTTCTAAAGTCAGACTCTAAAAATTTGTCTTTTTCAAGCATGGTTGCAGTATATGCAATTTCACTTTCATGTTTTAACTTTGAAAAATGCATATCATTAGTGTAGAAAAACTCGCTTTTTTCTACATGCGAGTTTTTCTGTTTTATTTTTTTTACATCTTGGGTAGCATCTAGCCAGGCCTGGATGTCTTTTTTATTAAGCTTAGTCATTATTTAATAAAAGGCTATCATTAACTGTTTCTTGTCCTAAGCCTGTAGTTTCAGACTCTTCAACTTGTAGGCAGTTTTCTTGCCATAGTTTGTATTCTTTAATTAAATCGTGTCTTTCTAAGTATGGTAAGTTATTTGCTAACTCTAGTACTCTAATAGACTGAAGGTTATCACCGTTAGATTTATAGATATTACCTAAAGCAAGTAAAGTTTCTTTAGTTTTATCGTTATTTTCTAAAAATGCAATAGCTTCATCGTATTTTTCTTGTAGTAAGTAGCTTTGTGCTTTTGCAAGTTGGCAGCCAGCCGCTTTTGAATTAATTTTTGCAAATTTATCTAGCCATTTAATTTGATCTACAGTTTCTAGTTTTGTAACAACAGATTTAAATATATCATACACAGCAAGTGCATGGTGATAGCTTTTAGCTAATGAAATTAATAGTTTTAAAGCTTTTTCTGCTTGTTCTGTTTGTACAAAAACTAATGCAGAGTGTTCAGCTAATTTAATAAAGTTAGCTTGAGATTTTAAACCAGTTTCTGAAAGTTTTAATGCCTCTAGTGCATCATCTTCATTTAATGCTAGTTCATAATGAATAAATGCATTTTCTAAGTTGAATTGCTCTTTAGAAATAATTTTTTGCTTTTTCATTTGTTTTAAAATATTTAAAGCAGCCTCAAACTCAGCTAAAGCAAGTAAAGTAGTGTATTGCTTTTGTTTAGCCCAAACAGAGTCAGGGTGTTGTTTTAAAATATTATCAATAATTTTTAAAGCTTTG
Organism: Pseudomonadota bacterium; assembly: GCA_002937495.1. Taxonomy (GTDB): domain Bacteria; phylum Pseudomonadota; class Alphaproteobacteria; order UBA1280; family UBA12223; genus UBA12223. Next base: position 1,473 of record PTJW01000014.1, read on the forward strand.
TCATTGTCATATTGGTTAACAAAATCATCAATTTTTGTTTTTGCCATTCTTACATCAACAATGTCATTTGTTAAATCATTTTTAGATTTAATATTTAGCATTTCATCAAACACAGGATATTCAGGAATAACCTTTTGGTTTTTCTTAGCTAGTTTAATTGCTTTTGCTTTATTACCTAAGCTTATGTTTAGGGCAACTTCTTTTAAGCCTTCAAGACCAGAACGAAGCTTTTTATTTTCTGCTCTGTATTTAATAAAGCTTGGTAAAACACCAGCAAGTGTTAGTAGGTGCATCATTACTTGTACCATTAATATAAATGCTAAAATAAATACAATAGCAAACATAATGTTAACTTCAATATAATAACCAAACCAACTGATTGTTAATTCACCAGGAGACTGAACACCTTGCACAAAGCAAAATGCTAAAACAAATAATAATGCAAAGTAAAATATTGTTTTAGTAATCATAGTTATATCCTTCGATAAATGCTCCTAAAGTAGCTTGAAGAGCCTGTTGTTGTTTAAGATAGTTATTAAATAGGTTTGTGAAGTTTACAAAGTCTTCGCCACCTAGTGTTTTTAATTGCTCATCTTCTAAAAGCTTAGTAACTGTAACAAAGTCACCAAAAATAATTGATTTTTCAATTTCATCAATAGATTTATTCCAGTATTCTTGCTCAGCTGTTACTTCATCTTGTTTTCTGATAATGATGAATGATTGTAAGAATGCTTTAATTTTTTCAGCAATTGATGCATCTTTAGCAACTTGCTTTTCTTCAATATGAGTATTTTCAAGTTCAATAGTTTCTAATTTTTGAGCATAAAATACTAAAGCATGAGGTGTAATAATAGCTTCTTGTTTTGTAATTTCTAGTAGGTTCTGTAATTTAGCTGAAACTTTTTCATCTTTAGCAACTTTACTTGCAAAGTTATGAATGTTTTCAATGGCGATATTTTGGTTACCACCAACTTTAAAGGCATTGTCTAGTAAAACTAATTGTTGAGCTAAAAAGATTTTTGACATATTACCAATATTGCCATTTAAAGATTCTAGCTTTTTAACCTTTTCTTCAATTGTAGCAATAGCTTGTGGGTTTGCAGACGCTTTAACTTTTTCAAGCTCTGCTTTAAGCTGGTTTTGTGCTAATTCAATTTTTGTAAGATTTGCAATTACTGCCTCAACATCATGTGATGTTGTTGTAGGTTCAACTACTTTAACTTTAGTTTCAGCAGCTAGTGGTTTATCAGTTGCTTTATCTAGCTCAGTTGCGTAGTTTTCTTTTTCATCAAATACTTTAATTTCAATAGCAGGCTTTTTGCTTAGCTCTGTTCTTGCTATAACAGGCGTGTTAATTTGAGTTTCTTCTAAAATAGAAACATTGTTTTGTTGTTTTAATAAAATAAAGCCTGAAACTACAGTAGTTGTTAATAAAATAGCAGCAATAGCTAGTTTTTTATTTCTAGCTGAAAGAGTAAATGTCTTATTTGTATTTTCTGCTTTTGTAGTTGTAGTTTTTTTTGTTTGCTTTGTAGCTGTTTTTGTCATGATTAAAATCCTTAAGTAAGATTTATATTTGTCTAATTTTTACCCGGTTATTATTATATAATATTTTGGACAAATATAAAAGCTTTAAAGGTATTTTTTAATCACTAAATAGATAAAGCTAGGCATGCATAGTAAAAAGATAGTAGTACCAAAAATAGCATAAGTTTGCCAGTTTAGGTATGTTGCCATTGGTTTTACTTGTGTTGCGTAGTCTAAAAAGTATGATAGTACAAAAATAACAGAAGTTCTAATTGCAAAACAGATTTTTGTGTTTTTGATAAGTTTTTCAAGAATTAAAAACTTAGAATTTAATACAAGACTAGCATTTAACCATAAAGAGCTAAATGCTAGAAATGCATAAGTAATATGAATGTTGTATTCAATATAAAAGTCCATAAATTAGTCTCTATCTAATTTAACAGTTTGAACTCTTGTTGTGTAAATAGAAACACCTGAACTCATTGTGAATTGTAGTTCATCAGCTTCTGTTAGTTTTTCAAAAATTAAGAAACCTTTTTGTATTTGGTTTGGCTGTAAAGCAAAGTCTGCTAATACTTTGTTATTTAGGTTATAATCAAAGTTATTATCTTCCATTTCTGTTTTTCTAAATGGATTCATGTATTCTTTTTTGCTTGTAAAGTCTAGCTCTTTAGTTTCAATAAAGTTAACTAATTTAGCCTTTGGTTTAATTTTACCAGACTCATCGTTGCTAATTAAAGCATTTTCAAAGCTAAAGAATGATGCATCAGCGCTAATGTTTTCAGCTTGTAAAAATACAATTGTGAATCTTCTAGCTTGAGGGCCAAACTGTTCAATTGCTTTGTCGTTTTCTAAAACTTTTGCGTATACTACATTTTTAAATGCTAGCTCTGCTGTTGGTTTTGACTGTAGGTCATCTTTAACTACCATGTCATTTAAATAGTAGTTTTCATAATTTGCACATGATGTTACAGCAAGTAATAGTGATGCTAAAAATAATTTCTTCATTTTATTCTACCCTTTTTATTGTGCTGTTACTTCAGCTGGAGTTGTTTCAATAGCTTGTGTTGCAGGAACTTCAGCTTCTACAGATTCAATAGTTTCTTGAATAGGAGCTTGTGCAGCATCGTTAGTTTCTACAGCTGTTTCAACTTCTACTTCTGTTGCGTTAGTTTCAATTGTAGATTCAGCTGCTTGTGTTGTAGGTTGTTCTACAATTTCTTCAACTTGTTCTACTTGCTCTTGAATTGGCTGCTCAGTTGCTTGCTCAGCAGGTATAGTTTCTGCAGTATTTTCTTGAACTTCTTGCTGTACAGAAGCTTCTTGAACTTGTTGTTCTGCTAGTGGTTTTTCTTCAGTAAGTGCTTGCTCTGTAGGCTGTTCTTGAGCAACAGGTTGCTCTTCAGCTACTTTATTTTCAGTTTGTTGTGCCTGAGCTTGCGCTTTTTCTTCTTGAACTCTCTTAAATTCTTTTTCAACTTCCATTGCTATATCTTTAGCAACTTTAGCTTCGTTTTTATAATCACCAGCTAATAATGACTTACCAGTTAAGATAAACTCATTTCTTGCTGCTGTTACATTGGCTTTAATATTGTTAACTGCAAGTTCATTAATTGTTCTGTAAATATTTTCATCTAAGCGAACAACTTTATCAGATGATGTGTCTTGAGTTGTTAAGAAAATCACAGTTTCAGAATCTGTTAAGATTAATTTATATGTAATGTTTGTAAATACTTTTAAGTTTACAAAATCAGATGCATCAAGATCAGATAGTTTTCTAACATTTGCATTAAATTTGTTAACTTGTACTAAAAAGATAGCATCTTTACCAGTAGTTCTTCTAATATTTTGAATTTGGCTTGAAGAAGGGTTAAAGTCAACTGGAGTTTCAATAATAGCAGCAGTATTAAATGCACTAGATGAGCGAATTTCTTCAAAAAATACATTAGTTAATGACTCAATAACTGGCTTATCAAAGTAATCGTCGTTACCCATAACGAACTTTGAAATTCTGGCGTCAGACACCTTTGGAACAGCTAGGTTAAACTGATATGTTGAACTTGCTGTTTTAGGGAAAATTTTATATTCAAGGCTAGCTTTTTCAATTGGTTTTGATGAGCAGCTAGCAACTGCTAAAGCAAGAGATGCTAAAAGTAGTTTTTTCATTAATCTTTACTTCCTGGTAGTTTAAGTTTGTTTACTCTAAATGGTGTTAAATCAATAAGTAGTTCATCGTTTACAATTAAAGAACTGATGATTTCAGCTGTAAATGGAGCTGTACAAATACCAATTTTACCATGACCAACCGCAACAAATAGGTTTTCTGCTTCATTGCATTTACCTAAAAGTGGTGAACCAAGATAACTGTGTGGTCTGTGCCCGGCCCAAGCACGAACAATATCTTTTTCGCTAATTTCAGGTAGAATTCTTTGTCCACCTTTCATTAACATTTTGATTGATTTTTCTTTTACATCTTCGCTAAAGTCAGGTTTTCTTGAAGAAGTTGAACCAATAAATGTTGTACCGTCTTTTTTGCATAATGCATAAAAACCAGCCATTTTTACTAGTCTGTCAAATTTTCTTTCTTCAAGTTTAAGCTCTAAAGCTTCACCTTTTTGCGATTGAATTTCTTTAAGGTTGTCAATTACATGGCTAAACTTAGCTGAGTATGCCCCTGTAGCAATTAAAACTTTTTCTGAAAGTATTTCACCTTGACCTGTGATAACGCCTTTAACTTTACCATTTTGAATGATAATATCGTTTACAGAAGTGTTTTCTTTAATTTCTACACCTAGTTTTTCGCATGCAGTTTTTAATGCAAGAACTAATTTTTCAGTAGATAGGTTAGCTGTCATTCTTGAATACATACAGCCAAACTTTGCTTCTTTTAAGTTAGGTTCAAGTTCTTTAGCTTGTTCAAAAGTTAAAAGTTCAAAAGCATTTTCGCCATTAACTTTTTTATCAAGTTCGTTTGATCTTTCAACAGCTTTTTTTGCTTTTTCAAGCTGCTTTTCAGAATGTAGAATTTGGATGTGGCCTAATTTTTCAAATTCAATATCTACCCCAGAAAAATCCACAAGCTCTTTAGCAAAATCTTCGTACATTTCTAAGCTTGTTCTTTGTAAAATAGCAGTTGGCTTTTCAATTGTTGGAACATAAGGCATTAATACACCTAATGAAGCAGTAGTTGCCCTTGCACCGCAAGCGCCTTCTTCAAGTATAGTAATATTTTTTAAACCTTTTTGTGCCATTTTATAAGCGCAAGCTAAACCAACAACTCCACCACCAATAACTATAATTGACTTTTCCATATTTATCCTTTACATTAAAAATTAACCAAATTACTTTGTAATATACCAAATAAAGTTAGGATAGTAAATGTTGAAAAACAAAAAAGATTTAAAAAATATATACATTGATGTAAAACTGCAACTAAATGATATTATTTACTTAGAAAAAGAAGTTCAGAACCGCTTAAAAAAAGTAATGAGATTTAAAAAAGGCTGGCAGTTTGCTGTATTTAATGGCATTGATGGTTTATTTTTAGCACAAGTTGAAGATTCAGACTGTAGTGAAATTAAATTAATTGAAAAACTACAAGAGCAACCAGTTAAAACATCTAGTGTGTTATTTTTACCAATTTTGAAAAAAGAGGCTTTATCAAATGCTGTTCGTCAAGCAGTAGAATTAGGCATTGATATTATCCAACCAGTGATGACACAACACACTGTAGAAAAAGACTTTAAATTTGACAGATACAATACAATTGCAGTTGGTGCTGCAGAACAATCTGAAAGGTTAACTTTAGTTCAGATTAATGAGATGGTGGACTTGAAAGAAGCTATTGAAAGCTTTGCAAATAAAGTGTTTTGGGCATGTGAGAGACTTGATAAAATTCCAGCAGAAAAAATTACATTTACAGAAAGTGACGGTGTATTAATTGGCCCTGAAGGAGGCTTTTCAGATGATGAAAAACAATACCTATTTGATACTGAAAAAGTAGTGCCTCAAACATTAGGAAATAGTATTTTAAAAGCAGATACTGCAGTGGTGTGTTCAATCTTTAAATTTAAGATGTTAACATAAATATCACAATGCTTAAGTAATGTTGCAACAAGTTGTTTAAAATGTTTTGAATTCTTATCTTGATACATATATCATAAGTATTATGAGTTATTGTAAAATAAAAACAATAAGGGTTTAATATATGAAAAAAATTACTTGCGTATTAGGTTCTGCCTGTTTAGAGGTTGTTTCAACAGCAACAGGGCAGTATACAAACAATAGATTTACAGGCTTTACTAATGTAAGCTTTGGTGGAGAGGGATATTATGTTTCTACATTGCTAAATGCATTAGATAGTTCTGCATGTTTATTAAGTGCAATTAATCATAACCCAGTATCACAGCTTATGGCTGATGACTTAGCAAGAAATAAAGTTAGATCTCATTTTTTAATTGATGATGGTCTGCCAGATTCTGTTGCCAATTATCATTATACAGATGGCCAGCTTGCATCAGTAGTTTTAACAAACCCAAATACAATGGCAGTATTTTCTGAAGATTTTGTTTCAAGAGCTTTAAAAAAAGCATTCTCATTCTTTTTAGATTTAAACCCAAGTATTATGAGTTTTGAAAACATCGCAACAGCAATTAATAAAAAGCCAGACTTAAAGTTATTTATTTCAGCTTGTGATAGTTTAGATATTGATAAAATGAATATGATTTGTGAACGATCAGATTTAATCTTTTTATCAGAAGATACATTAAAGTCAGGTAAAACTCATTATGACTGTGAGAGCTTAAGAGAGCTTACAAATAGATTACAAACAGACCTAGTAATTATTTTAGATGATGGTAATATACTTATTTCAGATTATGAAGAGCAAGTGATTACAAATTTAAAAGAATCATTAAAAATTGGCTTTAGACATAAAGTTTTAAGAGATAAGAACTTTTTTAAAGCTTGCTTAGTTGATGCATTAAATAATAATGCAGACTTAAGAATTTTACAAGCAGCAGAGCTAGTGTTATTTAACTATGACGAGCTAAGCTGGAGAATTGATGTTCAGATTGAAAAACAAAATCCATTAGAAAGCTCAATGAGAACAGTTATTAGAAAAGCTCATAGGGATAACCTAACAGGTGTATTAAACCGCCATGGTTTAGATCAGTTCTTAACAACACCAGGTATTGATTTATCAACATACACAATGCTGATGATTGATATCGATAAATTTAAAGGTGTTAATGATACATACGGCCACCAAGTTGGTGATGAAGTATTAACAGGTATTGCAAGTATTTTAAGTGACCATATGCGTCAAGGTGATATTGCTGCTAGATTAGGTGGTGAAGAGTTTATTTGTTTAATTAAAAACTTAACACCAGAGCTGACAGAAACTGTTGCCAACCGTATTAGATCAGAAATTGAGAAGACTCCATTAAGTACAGAGCATTTAAACATTACAGTTTCAATTGGTTGTACTCAATGGCAGAAAAATGAAATGTTTATTGATGTTATGGATAGAGCAGACCAACAGCTTTATAAAGCAAAACATTCAGGCAGAAATAAAGTTATTGTTGGTTAATAAATAAGGATATATAAATGCTTAATAAAGGCGCAATGTTTGGACTTGATGCAAGAATAGCACTAGCAATATTTGGAGCATTATCAGTAATTTCTGGTGCTGCACTATATTCTGCAATTCAAGAAGGTAAGGCAGTATCAGTACTAACTGAAATGACTGAAGTTTCAAAAGCTGTTGAATCATATTTATTAGATACAGGAGCAGATATTCCATTATTTCACAATCAAGGGTCACTATCTCTTTCAGGTATATTTTTAGAAGGTTTAGAGTTAATAGATTCTTCGCAGACTGGCTGGAAAGGTCCATATTTACCTTTTACAGATGCTGCAGATGATATTTTTATTAACAATGGTGATAAAGTTTATTACTTCATGAGAGCGGAAAATGCTAACTTTGGTGGAGAAGATCGCGCATCTCAAACTCAGCCAACAATTTGTGGTAGCCCTTGCTATTACTGGATTGGCCTAAGAGGAATTGATGTTTCAACTGTAAAAGCTATAGATATAAAAGTTGATGGTGGTTCTGCAAATACATATGATAGCGGTAATATTAGATTATTCCCTAATGGTGCAGAATATAATATTTGGTTAAGAGGGCCTTTGGCTTTATAAAATAGTAAAATAAAGGCTGTATTATGATTGTTATTAATAAAGGTAAATTTAATATTTTTATATCTACTTTGCCAATTACAATTTATTTATTGTCAATTATACTTGGACTGCTTGGTCATGTTTATGGTACACCTATATTTGATGAATTATTTAGTATTAGTGAAACTTTTAAAATGACATTTACTGTTTTATGGTATAGCCATGTTTTATTTGTTTTATATAATTTAATTAGTCATAAGTTTTATAAATTAGTATGTGCAGCTTTATTATCAATTAATAGTATTGTATTTTGTTTGCTATGCTTAATTAGTTTAATATCTAACGGTTTTGATAAATACCCAACAATGCTTGCGTTAAACTCAATTGTTATTCCTTTATACGGAACAATAGCTGCAGTTGTTAGTATTGCGTTTTATCTTACATATAATTTAATAAATAAAAATAAGGAGTAGAGGTTATGTTTAAATTTTTATCAGGAATTATTGCTGTTATTGTAGCAATTGCTTTATTTGGTTTCTTTACTGGTTACTTTACAGCTAAAGATGATGTAAAAGATGTAGAGCTATCAAATACAATTCATAGATAAACAAAAAGCCACCTATATTGGTGGCTTTGTTTTATTTAGCTTAAGGTGCTTGTAACACCTAAAATATACATTAACTTAGATGTTAATGCTTTTTGCAGTCGTAAGGCTTGAGTTTTACTTTTAAGTTTATCAAGGCAGATACAGGCTTTGCTGTCATGTAGGCTAGTTTTAGGTAGCAAAATTATCTTTTTATTAATTAAGTTAGATTGAAACGCGTATTGTTGTTCAATAATATTGTAGTATTTTTCAACAATGCCAGTATCCATTTCTTTAGATAGGTAGTGTAAATGGCTTTTAGCTTTTACTGCTAATTCCCAATCAACACTTTCAGATTCAATAGTTGAAATAATGAAATCTCGGGTTTGTACTTTATTCATAGCCAAATCTTTTTATTATATTAAGAAAAGTTATTAGCCTCCAACAATATTGGAGGCTAAGTTTTATGCTCTAACCTAAAATTGGAGCAATCGTAGTATCACCGGCAACAAACTTTGTTTGCTTCGAGAAGTTCTCAAGCGCCCAGCGCCAGTGTGTCTTACTAGGGATGTCTTTAACTTCGTAGTTATCTTTGAAGTCAATATCGCTTTTATCTGGTAGACTGGTGTAGATTTGGTTCATTTCAAGTAAAATTGAATTGATTTTTTCATCAATAGCCTTCAGGTAAAGCTTCCATGTTTCGTTCGAAACATTTACTTTGTGTTCTTTATATTCTTCAACATTAAAGTTGATTTCAGTTTGAGATGTAACATAACGAATTTCCAAAGCTTGTTGCCATGTAAGGTTTTGCGAGTTAGCAATTTGGTTGATAAGTCTTTCGGTTTGTTTAATCATTATCCGATTTCCTTTTTTAAGAACGGTAGGTTTATTAAGAAGTGGCTATAATTTAATAATAAAACAGCAAAAAGTCAAGAGTTATAGGCCAATATTGATATATATAAATAGGTTATTTTATTTAAAAGTGATTAGATTATTGCTTGATATTTATATTGTTGGTAGCTATCTTAATAAGCTAATTCAGGACAATAGACTCTACAAATCATGTCGCTTGGAGAAGTTACAATTCACTGTAAAACTTCAGAAGTTCGAAATAACTATTAGTTTCTAGTTATTAAAAAAGACCGCCGTAAGGTGGTCTTTTTTTTATTATTTTGTTTTAATTTTAATGCCTAGTGCGTGTAGTTCACCACTATCAAAATATTGTTTAATCGAGTTATTAACTAGCTTTTGTCTTTCAACTCTTGAGTATTGCTCTAATGAAGGTGCAATAACAACACATTGTAAATGAACTCCGTCATTCATAGGGTCTAAAATTGTAACTTCTGCATCTGGTACTGCAGCAATAATAGCATTTTTAATTACATCTTGATCCATCATAAGTATTTTTTCCTTTTAATTTATAATAAATGGTTTTGCACCGTTGTTTTGGCTAGCAATATCTAAAATAGTATCATCATTTAAAGCCTTTTTACAAATGTTATGTGCAATAGTAGGGTTGTTATTATTTTCGCTTAAGTGCATTAAGCAAACATGTTTTAAATTGTTTTTTACTTTTTGTAATACATTAGCAGTTTGGTAATTTGATAAATGACCATAGTCTCCTGCAACTCGTTGTTTTAAAAACTCAGGGTAGGGGCCGCTTGCTAGTAGCTCAGGGCAATAGTTTGCCTCAATAGCTAAATGAGTAGAACCTTGCACTTTGTCTAAAATATGTTTATTAATGTTGCCGCAGTCTGTTAAATAGCTAAATTTAGATTCTGGTAAATCAATTGTAAAACCAATAGCTTCGCGAGAATCATGCATAGTAGGGAAAAAGTCAAACTCTACATCTGCAATTTTTAATTTATTATGCGGGCAAACAAATTGCTTGTTTGATACAACATGCTTTGTTTTTTCTGTGTAGGCAATAAATGTACCTTTAGAAAGTAAAACCTGAACATTTTTTAAATTATTAGATAGGGCTTTTAAGCCTAAAATATGGTCTGCATGTTCGTGTGTAATAATTACATGCGTTAAGTTATTAATATCTAAATTGTTATTAATAAAAGCTTGTTTTAAGTGGTTAAAGCGAAGCCCGCAATCAACAAGAATAATTTGCTCACCAATTTTTAATGCTGAGCAATTACCTTTTGAACCACTAGAAAAAACAAAAAATTCCATAAATTATAATACTACTTCTAATTTGCTATCAATTTTAATTTCTTCATCATTTAAAATGCATGAATATGCTAAAATTTGAACACCTGCTTTAGCTGCTTGTTTTAATAATGTTGCATACTGAGGGTCAATTTCTTCAGCCACTTCAAATGTTGAACAGTCGTTTCTGTTAACAACATATAACATAGTTGCTTTATGGCCTTGTTCAACCATTTCCATTAACTCTTGTAAATGCTTTTGACCACGAGTAGTTACTGCATCAGGAAACTTAGCAGTAGTTCCTTCAGCTAATGTAGTGTTTTTTACTTCTACATAATGTAAAGTATCATCTTCATGTGTTAAAAGAATATCAATTCTTGAGTTTTGCGATCCGTATTTTACTTCTGGTTTAAGTTCTTTAAAATCTTTAAGCTCAGTAATTAAACCTTGTTTAACTCCTTCAATTGCTACATTGTTTGTAAGATGTGTATTAACACCAACTCTTACATCACCTTGCTCAATGATTTGTAGTGTATATTTTAATTTTCTTTTTGGATCATCAACATGAGATACATATGCATAGTCAAAGTCTAATAGACCTTTCATACTACCTGTGTTTGGACAATGAGATACAATTGTAGAACCATCATTTAGTTCTACATCTGCAAAAAACCTTTTATAGCGCTTAATAAAGCGACCTTTTATTAACTTATCTTGAAATTTCATACTTAATAATGTATCATAAATAATATAAAATAACAAAGCTATTGATTAAAATATAATCAAAAAACAAAAGGATATATAAATGTTGAATAAAGGGGCAATGTTTGGTTTAGATGCAAGGATTGCATTAGCTATATTTGGTGCGTTATCAGTAATTAGTGGTGCTGCATTGTACAGTGCAATACAAGAGTCTCAAACAGTTAAGTTTTACACACAAACACAAGAGTATGTTAAAGCTACAGAAGCCTATTTTTTAGATACTGGCAGCTACTTACCTAAAAATGCAGATGGTATTAGATTATACTCAGGAAACTTAGTAGAAAATAAAGCATCAGCTGATAATTGGAATGGGCCATATATTGCAGCAGATTTTGTTGAATCAACAGGTTTATATTTTAACACAAGACCTTTAGGTAATATAATTTCAGTATATATTTTCTTATTTACAGATGATGAATGGGCTGGCGGAACAAGAACTACATGTTCAGCTGGAGATACTAACTGTTATATGTGGATATTATACCATGCACAAGGTTCAAACTATCAACCATTTAAAGATATGTTTGCTAAGTTAGATCCTAAGTTTGATAATAATGATGGGCCTAATTTAGGTGATATTAGATATAGTGATTATGGTGGCAGTAATTCTCATTTTTGGGTAAAAGCATTCCCTTATAAAATTTAAATATAAAAAAATATAAAAGAAAGTTATTTTTAACTTATGAATGAAATAGAAATTTTATACCAAGATAAATACTTGCTTGTAGTTAATAAGCCTAGTGGTATGTTATCAATTAAAGGCAGTAGACCTGAAAAAGGTAAAAGCTTGATTGAAATTTTACAAGAAGACTTTCCATCAGCTTCAATTGTACACCGTTTAGATATGGACACATCAGGTGTTATGGTAATACCAACAAACCGTATGGCACATCGAAGTATTGCAAAACAATTTGAAGAACGCACAACAAGCAAACGCTATGAGGCTGTGGTATGGGGTGTAATGCAAAATGATGAGGGCGAAGTTAATGCTGCACTAATAGCAGATAAAAACAATCCTCCAAGGCAAAAGGTTGATGAAACTAACGGTAAGCATGCTAAAACTCTGTATAAGGTTATAGATAGAACAGATAAAGTTACTAAACTAAGCTTAACACCAGTAACAGGAAGATCTCACCAATTAAGAGTACACTTACTAAGTTTAGGTTTTCCAATAGTTGGAGATAGCTTATATTCAGAAGGTGAAGCTCTTGAATATGCCGATAGATTACAGCTACATTCATGCATGTTAACATTTAAGCACCCAATTACTAAAAAAGATATTAAAATAGAAGCTCCGGCTAAACTAGTTATTTAAAATAGAAAGATAAGCAATGTTACACGATAAATTATTTATATTTGATATTGAAACTATTCCAGATACACAAGCTGTTAAAAACTTAACAGACTTTGATTCTGAAAATGTTGATGAGTTAAGAGACGAGCTAGAGCGTTACCATTTAGACGTTACAGGTGGTAAAAATGGGTTTCCTCGCCAAATGTTCCATAAAATTGTGGCAATATCATATGTTGTTTGTGATATTCACAGAGATTCATCTGGTGAAAGCTATACTTTAAGAGATGTTAGATCGGGTGGTTCAGTTGATTCATCAGAAAAAGAACTTGTAGAATCATTCTTTAAATTTATGAATGCAGCTAAACCAAGACTAGTTAGTTATAATGGTCGTGGTTTTGATATTCCTGTTTTAAAATATAGAGCAATGAAATACGGTGTTCAAGCAACAGCATTATATAAACTAGGTGATAAGTGGAATAG
>PTJW01000140.1 GCA_002937495.1 Pseudomonadota bacterium
TAAAACAGCGTTATGTTTTTGCTGAAAATAACGCAGTAATATTTAATGATAAAATTAAAGAAACTTTAATTAACCAATTAAACTTAGATGAATCAAAGTATGATTTTAAGTTTCAGCAGCCAGAAGGTAAAATTGGTAAAGTTTTAGCTTCATATGATTATACAATTGAAGGCTTTGATAGTTTCTCAAATGTATTTTCATTATTATCAGATATCGAAAAAATCAACGGTTTAACAGTTAAAGATGCTTGCTTTAACTGTGAAATTGAAAACGATGAACTAAAAAAATCAACAGATGATATTGGTTTTAAAGTAGAGGGTGATATTTATGTTTACAGTAAAGAGAAATAATATAGCTTTATTTGCATTAGCTGTTGTAAGCTTATTTGCGTTATCTGCTGAGGCACAAGAAAAACCTAAAGATGAAATTAAAGAGTTTTTAGGTGATTCAGAGTTTGGTTTGCAGCGTAAAATTATTAAAGGCGGTGCTTTAGGCCAAAAAGGTTTATTAACAAACGAAATTGAAACAACAGATATTTCAGATATTATTACAGTTGATTTAATTGATCCATTTGCAAACAAAACAGTTAGTGGAACTAAAACAAAATTAAACCCACTAGATGATGGTATTGACTTTACAGATGAAGATATTACTGCAGAAAACCTTTCGACATTTAGAGAAAAAATTGAAAAGTACTTCTCTGATATTGAAAGCCAAGATGATGTTGATGCTGTTAACTTATTAAATCATTTAAAAATTGATAGAATTATTAGTTCACCTTTAAAATATATCGTTATTAGAGGTAAAAAATATGAAGAAACTGATGTTATTAAAGTAAGAGTTAACCGATTTACAGATTCTCAAAAGTTTGATGATATGTTAGCTGGTATGTCTTTAGGTGATGAAGCATCTTCAGAAGAAAAAGAAATTTTAGAAGAAATTAAAGCAGAAGCTTTAGAAAGATATAATTCTTTAAATGATGCAACAGGTGCAAGTGTTACTTTAAATGTAATTAATGTTATTGTTAATCAAATTAGTAAGCAAGAAGTGTCATTTATTATTGATGATAAAGAATATAAGCTAGTAATGAAAAACTAACTTATTTATTAGGAGACTTAAATTTGAGCTGTTTTAAACTGACAAGTAAAGGTGCAATGTTTGGGCTTGATGCAAGAATTGCATTGGCAGTTTTAGCTATTATTTCTTTAAGTGTTTCAGTTATATCATCAAAGAAAAAGCAAGAAAATAAACAAAATATATTAGGCTACGAACTTAAAATTTGGAAAAATAGCTTTTTAAACCATTGGCAAGATTTAAGGTTTAAAGGTTATTATACAATTCCTGATGATACTGTTAGATCAGAGGTTACATCAAACTCTAGTACTGTTCCGGGGTTTTCAGGTTATGCTGATAAACGCCAACATTTTGAATTTGAAAGTGCAGATGAGGGTTCTTTAACTTTCACTAGTTTAACTGACTTTACATATACTCCAACATCAGTTGTTTATGAAAATTCAAAAGCTAGACCAACTATTAAGACTGCTGGTTTAACTGGAAAAAACCTAACAATATTTTATAACTATCATAAAAGCTACTTTGATGATAATACAAGTGTTACAGGTAACTATTTCTCAAGTATTTTGCAAGATTCAAGATATAGAATTGCAACTACATTAAATAAAATGATGAAAGACTACGGTGGTGGTTTATTCACTAATTTTACAAATTCAGATGTGCAATCTCCTAATTTTGGTATTTCAGAAAAAAGAGATCCTCTAGGTCGTGGTTTAGAAATGTACTTTATTGTTGAAATGAATGTAGATAGATATTCTCCAGGTGATTATATTGTTCATACAGTATTTTATTCAAGAGGTGCTAATAATGTTAAAGATCAAGACCCTCCAACAAATATTGAAGAGCTTAGAGCATTCGATAGAATAGCTGCAAAAGACGATTTAATGTATGTATTTTCTACAAAGCCAATTTATTTAAAAGCTAAAGCTGAAGGCTTAAAAAGATTATCTGAAATTAAAGATAAAACTCTGCAATTTGCAGAAATGACTTATATTGACAGAACATCATTATGTGCTACCGAATCAACAGTATCTGCAAACTGTGATAGAGACTCTGATGGTGATTATGATAATTTAGATAAAAATGCAATTATTAATCTTAATCCATTCTTTAAGTCATCATTAGATACATCAAGTGCAGATTATTTTAATAACTCTGTTGTTTATAATGGAACAGATGCAACAACAAGTACATT
>PTJW01000141.1 GCA_002937495.1 Pseudomonadota bacterium
AGCAGCTGTTCTTGAAATTCCTTTACGATCAAATTTCATTATAAACCTCCATCATTACCTAAGTAGATACCAATTTTAAGAATAAGCTCACCATCTGTAGATTCACTTGTTCTTTCAATTGATCTAATCCATTTTCTAGTTTCATAAACTGATTTTGCAAGTCTTTCTTGGTCAATAAGTAAATTATCTGACTTTGATCTAACTGTTGCAATAACATAAACTACACTATCATCAGGTCTGTTTTCAACAGATCTAAGCTTTCTTTCAATTCTATTTTTTTCTAATACAACATTATCTAAAACACCAAATAATGATGCAACTTCAGATGCTGCATGAATAATTGCAGAAGGTCTTGCTTTAAATGTTCTTTCAATAGAATCTTTTACATCTTGAGGGTTAGCTACTTTTTTTAGTCGTCTTTTTGACAGTGAATCTCTATATTCTTGCTCTAACTGAACCATCTTAGCATCATTTTTACCTAAACTTGCCTTACCAGATACATAGTATGATAAAGATAAAATAAATAGAATAAATGCTACGATAACAAAAATCATCATCATAACGCTATTATCTTTATGTGCATATACTGGTGTTTTTTGCTTATGACCTGTTAATTTTTCTAAAGGTTCAATTACAACACCAAATTGGTTAAGCCTTGAGTATAAATCTTCTCTTAAATGATCTTTTAAACCAGTGTATCCAACCATAATTTTTTCATCATCGCAAGAAACGATTCTTTCAGAAATTAGGTTTTCCATAACATTTAAAATACCTGCACCATGGCTTTCAAGTTCAATAAAAATTGAACTCCATGATGTTGTACCGTCTGTATCTGTATTTCTAACTGAGTGAACAATTAAGTTATCACTAATAGCATAATATAAAACATTAACATCTAGAGGCACCAAATCTTCTGGTAAAAATACTTTTACTTCTTTTCTTAATTCAAAAAGCTCTTTTGGAAGCATACCATATACATTTACAACACCAGACTCTGTTCTATATAAAACCTCACCTTCTAATGCACCGTATCTATCTTTAATCAAACGCGGATTTGGGTTTGACATATCAGCATACTGTCGTCTTTGTTCAATAGAAGGAACTGCAAGCGCCATCATAGAGCCCGAGCCGTTATTAGTATATAAAATACCTTTTTTTGAAAATACGCAAATATCCATCTTTTAAAACTCCAATAGTGCAAAAATAGGCGCTACTAAACTAGTGTACATACTCATAATGAACATAGGTAGTAAAACAACCATAACCATAAATTTAATTGTACCAACAAACCTTGTAACAAGTCTTTCATACTCTGATGTATAAGGTGTTTTTAAGTCTTCAATTCTTTCAGCAATAGCACCTGTTTTTTCACCGGCAGAAACTGCGTTTTTAAATGAAACCCTCATTGGTAACTTTGAGATACACTCTGATAAAGGAACACCAGCCTCGTTATCATTAGCAGCAATCATTAAACTTGTTTTAATTTCTGAGTTATTAATCATATCAGATAATGCTTTTAAAACATTATAAACAGGCATACCTGATCTAACTAATGCAGGCATAAAG
Source organism: Pseudomonadota bacterium (assembly GCA_002937495.1). Classification (GTDB taxonomy): domain Bacteria; phylum Pseudomonadota; class Alphaproteobacteria; order UBA1280; family UBA12223; genus UBA12223. The sequence continues at coordinate 1,567 of PTJW01000141.1, forward strand.
TATACAAGTAGTAAACCGTTATAAGCAATAATAATTCTTCTACTTGCACTCCAGCTCATTAAAACTTTTTCAGTAGTTTTTTTTGCTGGTCCTGTAATATGTAAAAGAAAATAAGTTAAAGGCGTAGCAAAGATAATAAAAGGTGCAGCTGGGTTTTCATTTAACCATGCTGAGAAATACCAGAAATATCTAATAATAAATGGGAATTTAAATAATACATCTGCATCTTTTTCAATAGTTGGACCTAAAACAATAGGTAACATAAAGTATGCAACACCTAATGTCATGAAAATAAGCATAATACCACTAATCATAGGACCTCTTAAGCTACCAGCAAGCTGTCGTTTAGCTTCTTGTTGCATTTTCATAGCATCAACCATTGACTGCACCGCCTGTCTTAGTTGGTTTGACTCTTCAGCAGTTAAAATAACTGTAATTTCTTGACGAGTAAAACCAACATTAGCATTATGTAATGCTTCAGCAAATCTAACCTGACCAGACCTGTAGTCTTCTACAATTTTAGTCATTCTAGGTGCTAAAGTTTTAAATTCATCATATGAGAATGCATCACAAGTGTTTTTGATACAATCGGCAATAGACATTGAGCCACCACCTGATGTTAACCATGATGATAGTGTTCTTAAAAAGTCTAC
>PTJW01000142.1 GCA_002937495.1 Pseudomonadota bacterium
TTTTATAAATTACTTTTTATTGTAAGGTGGTTTTAAATAGTTTTTTTCTGAAACTGTTAAAATTTCATAACCATCATCAGTTACAACAATTGTGTGTTCAAACTGTGCTGATTTTTTACCATCTCTTGTTACAACTGTCCAATTATCTTCTAAAGTATAGTTATCTGCTGTACCAATGTTAATCATTGGCTCAACTGTAAATGTCATACCTTTTCTTAAACGACAATCTTGGTGAGGGTCTTTAGGGTCATGGTTTAAAATTTGAGGGTTTTCGTGGAAAACTTGGCCAATACCATGTCCGCAGTAGTTTTCAACAACGCCATAACCTAAGCTTGAAGCATAGTTATAAATTGCAGCACCAATATCTGATACATAAGCGCCTGACTTAACTTGCTCGATGCCTTCCATCATTGCATTATATGCAACATCAATTAATTCTCTATCTTCTTTTGAAACATTACCAATTGTAAACATTCTTGAGTGGTCACCATGCCAGCCATTAACAATAACTGTAACATCAACATTAATAATGTCACCATCTTTTAAAACATCTTTTTCATTTGGAATACCATGGCATACAACCTCGTTAATACTTGTGCAAATTGACTTAGGGAAACCATGGTAGTTTAATGGTGCAGCGATGAAACCTCTTTCTGCAATCCATTCTGCAGCTAGTTGATCAAGCTTTTCTGTTGATACACCTGGCTTAATAAAGTCTGTTAAATAATCTAATAAATCTGCAGCTGCTTTACATGCAACTCTCATCTTTTCTACTTGTACTGGATTTTTTGGGTTTGCTTTTACCAATGCTTTTTTTGTCATAAATATACCTTTGTAGTTTTGTATTGATTGATTACAAGTTGAAGTATAGCAACTTTAATAATATTTTTCAAATCTTTAAATAAAAAAGAGAGCTATTTTAGCCCTCTTTTTTATCATATACCTGATTTTTATACTTGGTTACCTGATGCATCTAAAACATCTAGGCCGTATTCAACATAAAGTTTACCTTCAGAACCAAAGTCATAAACATCATATCTTACGCCTTGGTATGTTGTTGTACCTCTATCTGCATTGTTAATTTCTGCAGCTGTTTTATCATGTATTTGTACATTATCATCAGTATAAGCACCGTCAAAGTCAGAAACTAAGTCACCTTTAATTCTAACAATGTTATCTTCTGAAGAACCAATTAAATCTTTAACTGTAATGTGTAGTGTTTCATTGTAAGACTTGTTGTCCATGTTGATTTCTTCAATACCTGAAACATCAACTGAAGCACCTACTGTGTATGCACCAGCAAAGCTAATGTGGTTACCATTGTATGAGTTATCATCTGTAATCATAACTCTATCATAACCTGAACCACCATCTACAATTGAATCATTTTCATCAATAATAAATGTATCGTTACCGCCGTTACCATATAGCTTATCTGAACCTGCACCACCTGTTAATGTGTTATTTGCATTATCACCTTTTAATACATCATTGTATTTAGAACCTTCTAAAGCTTCAATACCTACTAATGTATCATTTTGTGCAAAGCCCCAGTTTGTATTTTGGTTTAGTAAGTCTACATTTACAGCACCTGTTGATCTTTCATAAGATACTGTATCGAAACCATCGCCACCAACAATAATATCACCACCTGAGCTTGAGTAAATAAGGTCGTTACCTTTATATGCGTTAACATTTGTTTGTACACCGTCTTTAGCAATAATAATATCATCATACTGTGTACCAACAATTTCTTTATAACCGTCTACAGAGTCAACATAGCCATTTTGCTTATCAACTGTAGCTTCATTTAAATCAGCAATAACACCTTTACCAGTTTTTAAGAAGTCATATCTTAAAATGTCGTCATCGCCAACGCCAACCATTAAGTTATCACCAATGTCTTGTGCTAGTAAGTAAGCACCGTATCTTGGGCCAATAACTTCAATTGCGTTAAAGTCTGCTTGGCTCATTAAGTTATAATCAATAGTTTTTGAAGCTGACGCACCTGTTGATGAGTTAGCAATAATAGTAACTGAAAAGTCTCCTTCATAACTTGCAGGAATTTTACCCGTAATTAAACCAGTTGTTGGGTTAATATTTAATGCACCACCCGATGTTGGAATTGTATATGTTTGACCATTATATGTATAAGTCGCAGCATATGTAATGTTACC
>PTJW01000143.1 GCA_002937495.1 Pseudomonadota bacterium
ATCTTTAACATCTTTACACATAGCTTTCGCACGCACATAACACGACTCATCTGGCTTGCTCATTCTTTGCTGATCTTTATCTTCAGCATTAAACGGCTTTTGTAAAGTTGTTATTTTTTCTACAGCTCTATAACCAAAAAATTGATTAATTTTTTCAATAATAATTGGAGACTTAAAGGCAATATCAGTTGCAACAGCACTATTTTTGACCATAACATGTAAAACTTTATTTTTTAATTTTATAGGTTTTACTTGACTATGAAGCTGAGAACCAATAATATTTTTCCAGCAAGAAAAAATTCTTACTTCATTAAAACCATTTCGCACAGCGATTGGTTTGATTATTTTTTCTAAGTTATTTGTTACCTTCTTCATAACCTAAATTATAAGGACAGATTAAAAATTATGCAAGGCAAAAAACAAAATATACACGGCTTTTTAAATTTATATAAAGAACCTGGCATTAGTTCTAACCAAGCACTAGGACAAATTAAAAGAATTCTCCACCCTAAAAAGATTGGCCACGGTGGTACTTTAGATGTTATGGCTGAAGGTGTGTTACCAGTTGCATTTGGTGAAGCAACAAAAACTCTGCAGTTTCTATTAGACAGTGATAAAGAATATGAATTTGAGCTAACTTGGGGTTTTGAAACTGATACATTTGATTTAGAAGGTGAAGTTACTGCAAAATCTGATATTATTCCAACAAAAGAAGACATTGAAAAAGCAATGCTAAAATTTATTGGTGAAATTGAGCAAATTCCACCTGTATACTCTGCTTTAAAATTTAATGGTAAAAACGCATATGAATTAGCTCGTGCAGGTCATGATGTTGATATGACTAAAAAAGCTAGAAATGTAAACATTTATAACTTTGAGTTACTATCGCATGAAGATAACAAAACATTTTTAAGAGCAGCAGTATCAAAAGGTACATATATTAGAACTTTAGGTATAGATTTAGCAAGAAGCTTAAACTCAAGAGCTACAGTTTCTAAACTAATTAGAACAAAAACTAAAAAATTTGATAAAAAATCAGCTATTTGCATAAAAAAACTTGACGAATTGGCAAAAAATACTCATAATAGCCAAGATTTGTTATTAAACGTTGACATGGTACTGGACGATATCCCGGTATTTATTGCTTCAAACAGTCAAGCGGCTGATCTGAAGAACGGACAAATCAAGTTTGTTTTAAATGATATTGGTTTATATAGAATCTATAATGAAGATAATATTCTTCTATCTATTGTTGACAATACTGTTGACGGAATCAAAATCATGAGAAACTTTAATTTAACTGATATCGACAAGTAATATCAGATTAATCTTTTATTATTTGTTGACTGAAAAAAAGGAAATAATAGACTTATGACTATTTCTACACAAAGAACTGCTGAGCTTATCGAAAAATTCGGTGGCGAAGCTAAAAACTCAGGTTTAACAGAAGTTCAAATCGCTATTCTATCAGAAAGAATTGCTAACCTAACTGAACACTTCAAAACTCACAGAAAAGATAACCACGGTAGAAGAGGTCTTATCGCACTAGTTTCTAAGCGTCGTAACTTACAAAAGTATCTTAAGAAAAAAGACGCTGCTCGTTACCAAGCATTAATCAACGAGCTAGGTTTAAGAAAATAATTAGTATTTTTACTAATTATTTTAAAACTTAAATTAAATTTCAGTCAAATTTCAATAAAAAGTAAGCAATTACTTTTTCTATAACTAACAACATTAAGTACCTCAGATTAATTTCTGGGGTATTTTTCTATATCTATCAATAACAACCTTATAAATAAAAGACTACTCTTATATAAGAGCTATACCAATTTAGTTTTAACATTTTCTAAAAATACAGTAAATCTAAATAAATTTTTTATTGCACTTTACAACCTATGATATAAAAAAGAACAGCCTCGAGAAGAAGCTGCTCTAATAGTATTAGTAGTAGAAGAAAAAGGAAGTCCGCTCGGATAATAACGAACTTCCCCACCTATTCAGGTGATTCTTCTAGGAAGGAATTTCGACTTATAGTAAGCCGGCCTTCTATCTATAGTTTTAACTAATTTTGTATAAAAACGCAAGCCTTAATAGTATTTTTTTATAAAAAACTTTTACTTAAGACTGTTTTTTATAGAAAAAGTTATTATT
>PTJW01000144.1 GCA_002937495.1 Pseudomonadota bacterium
GCTACAAGGGGAATAGTAGTTGGATAAGAGATATTTTTTTCTTTTTAAAGCTCGTTATTTAGATTGTTGAGGAAGTTATTAAACTCATCAAAGCCTAAGGCCCTAGAGTTTACCTCAACTTCAGTGCTTGTATTGTTTGAAAATACAGGAATGTGTTCTTCAATTTCTCTACTTGCACTTTGTTGAAAATTTCCTTCCATACAGTTTGTTGTATACATAATTTTACCTAGCTAATAAAATTGTAATTAAAAAAAAGATATATAGTTATTTATTATTGGTTTTGTATTATAAGCTGTTATAAAAATGCTATATGCTGACTGTTAAATTATTGTAAATCAAAAAATAGATATAAAAAAAGAGACCGGAGCCTCTTTTAAAATATATGCGGTTAAATTAACCTTCGTAGTTTTCGATACCTTTAACGATAACTTCTTTAGCTTCAGCTGCGTTACCCCAACCTGAAATTTTAACCCACTTACCTTCTTCAAGGTCTTTATAGTGTTTGTAGAAGTGTTCTAGTTGTGCTTTAAATAAATCATCAACATCATCAAGATCGTTAAATTTAGCAGATCTTCTGTCTAATTTTTCGTGTGGTACGCAAATTAGTTTTTCATCCATGCCTGACTCATCTTCAGTTACTAGCATACCAATTGGTTTACATCTAATTACTGCACCTGGAACAACATTAATATCTGTAAGAACAAATGCATCAACAGGGTCGCCATCACCACCTAGAGTTTTGTTAATGTAACCATAGTGAGCAGGGAAACTAAGCATAGTTGGAGCAAATCTATCAACGATTAGGCAGTCCATATCTTTATCTACTTCGTATTTAGTGTTAGGTGTTTTAGCTGGATTTTCAACGATTACATAAATATCGTTAGGAGCATCTTTACCTGCTGGAACTTTAGCAAATGACATATTTTTATTCCTTTATTTATAATTAATTAATTAATTTATTTGTATACGAAAATTATATTATCAAAAGGTTTATTTAAAAGCAAATAAAAAACAAGCTAAGTGGCTTGTTTTTCTAAAATATACAAGTTGAAAGAATATTTAAAATGTGATTTAATGTTATATAAATAAAAAAGAGATATGTTATGTTGTATTTATTAAATAAAAAAGGTTCTATGTTTGGTCTTGATGCAAGAATTGCCTTAGCTATTTTTGGTGCTTTATCTGTTATAAGTGGAGCCTCGCTATACTTTGCCATACAAGAAAGTAAAGCAGTATCACTGCTTGCACAAATGAATGAAGTTGGCAAAGCTTGGGAACAATATTATTTAGATACCGGGGAGAATTTACCTAAGTATGGTTCTGATAATTCCAAAAAGGACTTTTATGAGCTTTTAACTTCTAATTTAGTTAAAGATAAAGGTGTTAATAATTGGAAGGGGCCATATTTACCATACAAAGCTAATGATAGTTATGATCATGTATTAGATCACTCTATTTACAGGTATATAATTATAAGAACACTGTCGTATGATGATTCTTGGGGCGGTGCATTAGGTCCTTGGGATATTAATAATACATGTTTATCAGGTAAAAACTGTTCATTAGATGTTATGATTGATGGACAAACTGATGATAGTTTAGCTAATATTATAGATCTTAAAGTAGATAGCGGTGATGGTGCTAGTGATGGTAATTTTAGATGGTGGTTAAGTGGCGATTCTTATTATCGATATCATCTAAATTATGCATCAATAAAAAATCCAAATGACTAATTAGTTTTTTATAATGTTGAATGTTTTTTACCTTTTAATAGCACATAGTATCTTAAGCTTGGATTACCACGAAATATTCTAACATTACCATTTACATGATCAACAGAACCATCAATTCGTTTATCAATTGCATCTGCAAGTGTTAAGTCTGCATTGCCAGTACCTAACGAAATAAGTGACCAAACATAGCAATTACCACTAATAGATCCTGTAGTGCAATCTGCTGCTGACCAACCACTAGCAGCATCAGATATCCATGTTCCATCTAAAGAGTATGAATAAGACATCCAAAAATTATTTTTAAAATCTAAAGAGTATATATTGGAACCTCGTTGATTTAAAGATGTATAAGGGCCTTTCCAATTATCTTTATCGCTGCTTAATAGTTCTGCTGTTTTAGCAAAT
>PTJW01000145.1 GCA_002937495.1 Pseudomonadota bacterium
TTAGGTAAAATAAGAATGAGACAATCTGCAACTTCAGCAACAGTTTATATAGAAGTTTACCCAGAATTTAACTATATGACAGATCCAGAGTAAAAAACTTATAAAAAGCACATTATTTGTGCTTTTTTATTGTTATTATATATTGAAAATCTTATAAAAATAGTTATAATTGAATTCCGGTAGAATTACAGTTAATAAAAAATAGGAAAAATTATATTGAGTTATTTAATTACAAGAGCAAATATTGAGTCAAACAAGGCATTTCAAAGGCTACTAGATAAAACACAAGTTTTAGCAACAAAGCTTGGCAGACAAGAAATTGTTAAAAACAGACTTACACATTCATATGAGGTTGCTACCTCATCTGAAATTATTGCTCAAACAATATCAACTCATGCATTTAATGCTGACTACCAAAACTCGGTTTACAATGTATCATTATTACATGATATTGGACACCCTCCCTTTGGTCATGATGGTGCTAAAAGACTATCTAATGTATGTAAAGACCTTGGAGTAGAAGAGGGTTTTTCAGACAATAACAATAACTTTGTTGTAATTAAGAAAAACCAAATTGAAGTTTCAGATTATGAGCTGGCAAGTTTAATTAAGTATCCAACTAAGCTTTATAAATCTCAAAAGTCATATCGTGAGCTTTTAGAAAAAGCAATTGATGAAGATATTGCATACTTTGGTGATAAAATTGTTATTGATAAACGTCCTAAAAGAACAGTATCTTGTGAAATTATGGATGAAGCTGATAGAAACACATATACATGTGCAGACTTAGCAGACTGTTACTGTTTAGGCTTGGCTGATGAGCGTGAACTTGTTGATATGCTAAATTCTGATAAGTTTTATAATGTTGAAATTATTGAGCTTTTAACAGTGGCAATTCAAGCTGTTAAAAAGCGTAATAAAACGTTAATTAAAAATACATTTAATAAGCTAAAAATTAGACTTAATCAAAACTATACTTTAGCTAAAAACTTAAAGCTAAAGCATAGAGATAAACAACTTTTTGAGTTTAGAGAAGCTTTAAATAAACTTTGTATGAGAATTTACATTAGATCAGATTATGTAAAGCAAAATAGAGATATTGAAAGAAAATATATCGACTTTTATATCGATTATGTTTTAAATAATGAAGACTATGCTTCAAAATATTACTCTCGTAAAATTAAAGAAGCTAAAAAAGATATTGAAAAGTATACACTAATCAGAGATATGATTGCAGACAGTACAGATAACTTCATTAAAGCATTTTATGAAGATAAGCATAATTGTATAGAGCAATAATACTTGAAAAAATAACTAAACAAGTGTATAATGCAGGCATTATTAACATATTAATTTAATTAAAAAAGAGAAAACGAAATGATTGACAATATTATTGCAGATACTAAAGAAAAAATGCAAAAATCAGAAGAAGCTCTTAAACATGAGCTAGGAACACTAAGAACAGGCCGTGCTACACCAGATATTTTAAACGGTGTAATGGTTGATGCATACGGTTCAAAAACACCATTAACTCAAGTAGGTAACGTATCAGTTGTTGACACAAGAATGCTAAGCGTAACAGTTTGGGACATGACTTTAGTAGAAGCTACAGATAAAGCAATTCGTGAATCAGGTTTAGGTTTTAATCCATCATTTGAAGGTAACGTAATTAGAATTCCTCTGCCAGACTTAACAGCAGAAAGAAGACAAGAGCTAGTTAAAGTTGCTCACAAATACACAGAAAATGGTAAAATTGCTATTAGAAACGTTCGTCGTGATGCAATGGATAAAATCAAAAAGTCTGATGCTTCAGAAGATGAACAAAGAAGACTACAAGATGAAATTCAAAAGCTAACAGATGCATCAGTTAAAAATGCAGATGTTATCTTAGCTGATAAAGAAAAAGAAATCACTACTGTTTAATTTTTCTATATTTTATTCTATAGTGAAAGCTCCTTTATGGGGCTTTTCTTTTTTGTGTTAAAATGGCAACTGTTAAATATCTATTATATATGCATAACCTTGTAGATAAATAAGCTATATGATAAATTAAATATATACAATAAAAGGAGACTGTATATGTTAAAAAAAGGCGCAATGTTTGGACTTGATGCCCGTATTGCCTTAGCAATTTTTGG
>PTJW01000146.1 GCA_002937495.1 Pseudomonadota bacterium
TTAATGACTACAGGACTAGATAAATTAAAAGACTTAGTAAAACACCTGCCTACAAGTGCTGGTGTTTATAAGATGATTAGTTCTGACAATGAAATTTTATATATTGGTAAAGCTCGTAATTTAAAAAATAGGGTAACTAATTATACGCAAGTTAATGGTTTATCGCACCGTATTAGACGAATGGTGTTTTTAATTGAGTCTGTTGAAATTGTAGAAACACCAAATGATACAGAAGCTTTAATTTTAGAAGCAAACCTTATTAAACAGCATAAACCAAGGTTTAATGTTAAGTTAAAAGATGATAGTTCATACCCTTATATTGCAGTTCCTGTGGATGACTCTACAATTCCAAGAATTTACAGAGGTGATGCAAAAAAAGCTAAAGATAAGCTTTTCGGACCATTTCCTAATACAAAAGCGGCTAATAAAACTTTAGAGTTAATTATAAAAACTTTCCAGTTAAGAACATGCTCAAACTCAGAGTATAATAACCGTAAAAAGCCATGTTTAAGATATGACTTAAAATTATGCTCGGCACCATGTGTAAGGATGATATCTTTATTAGATTATAAGCAAAGCTTAAAGCAGGCGCATCAATTTATGCAAGGTCAAGGTTTAAAACTAATTAAAGAATTAGAAAAAACAATGATGCAATTTGCTATTGATGAAAAATACGAGCAAGCTGCAATCTATAGAGATAGAATTAAAGATTTAAACTCTATTATGCAAAATACATCATCAGCATTTGCTGCTGATTTAGTAGATGCTGATATTTGGGGATTACATTTAGAAGGCGGCAAAGCTTGCTTACAATTATTTATGTACCGTAATGGTATACATATGGGTAACCAAAAGATTTTCCCGTCTGATATCGACGAACAAAGTGCTGAAGAACTAATGCACTATGCTTTATTATTACATTATCAGAACAAGGTTAGCCCTAAACATATTTATTGTTCAGTATTACCTACAGATTTAGAAATGCTTGAAGAAATCTTTACATCAAGCAAAGGTCAAAATGTAAAAATTAGTTCACCACAGCGAGGTGATAAAGTTAAGATTGTATCCCAAGCTAAATTAAATGCAGAAAATGAACTAAAACGAAAAGCAAGTAAAACAGCATCAATTAAAAAACAGTTAGAAATTTTAGGAGATATACTAGACTATCAATATCCAATTGAGCGAATTGAAATGTTTGATGTGTCAAACACACAAGGTCGAAACCCAGTAGCAAGTATGGTAGTTGCTACACCTGATGGCATGCAACCTCAGCAATATCGTAAGTTTGCTATTAAAGTTAAAGATACTCCTGATGATTACCTTATGATGCGAGAAGCTTTAATGCGTAGATATAGCAGAATTTTAAAAGAAAAAACTGCAATGCCAAGCATTGTAATGGTAGATGGTGGTAAAGGACATTTAAGAGTATTAACTGAAGTATTTGACGAATTAGGCATAAGTAAAGTTAAAACAAGATTATGTGCTATTGCTAAAGGCGAGTTTAGAGATAAAGGTTTAGAAAAAATTTATTTATCTGGAGATGTTGATCCTTTGCCAATTGAATTTAACTCCCCATTAATATTCTTATTACAAAATATCAGAGATGAGTCGCATAGAACAGCTATTGGTTATCATAGGCAGTTAAGATCTAAGTCGATGACTAAATCAGTACTTGATGAAATTGAAGGGATAGGGCCATCTAAAAAGAAAGCACTATTGTCTCATTTTGGTGGTATTTCGTTAATTAAAGATGCATCTATTGATGATATCTCAAAGGTTGATGGTATTAGTAAAAAGCTTGCAGAATCTATTTATTACGCATTGCGATAAAAAAAATATGGTTATTTATTTGACATTTAATTAATTGCTTGTTAATATGCAGGCATAACCATTTACTGTACTCGGTTATTAGAAAGGTAAAATTTATGTATAAAGTAATTTTTGTATTGCCAAACGGCGAAGAGTTTATTGCAGAAGCAAACGATGGAGACAATTTATTGCAAATTGCTCATAGAAATGCTTTACAGCTAGAAGGTGCTTGTGAAGGTAGCCTTGCTTGTGCTACATGCCATGTTATTGTTGACCC
>PTJW01000147.1 GCA_002937495.1 Pseudomonadota bacterium
AGTTTTGTATTTTTAAGAGTGTTAAGAATATCTTTCATATCAATCCTTATTAAGAACGGTCTAACCAGTGGATATATTATATCTACAAATATAAGGTTTTTCAAGGATGAATATAATATTTATTGCATAAAAATAGAGCCTTCTTGCTAGCAGTTGTTAATAGGGGGTGGAATAAGCTAGAAAGAAGACCCTTGTAAGGTAGAATATTTTACACATTTTAGAAAAATTGGGTATTGAATATTCTTATTATAAGAAGCCTCGGTTTAAGGTGCGATAATGGAGTATGTTCCATAAAAAACCAAGACTTCATGCATAAAATATTATATTAAAATCACAAATAAAAAAATGACCAATATCAATCATTAGTCACTATTTAGATTATGTTATATTAAGTATATGTTTTTTATAGCAATAAATTAACTTAATTTATTACCACATGAGCATAAATTATTTTCTGGCATTTGAGCATAAAATGTACCGCATTTAGAACATTCAATTGCTGATGGAATTTCTTCAGAATTGTTTGAGTACTGATTGTTAGATGCTGAATCATTATTAAATTTTTTAGCTAATGAATCATTAACATCTGATAAAAAGTTTTTAGCTATTAAAAAGCTAATAATTACAAAAAATAGTACTATTGCAAAAAATAAAAGAATAATAGATGCGAAAAATTTTATAATAATCATTTTAATCTCCTTAAGATATTTTTTTCTAATGTTTAGCTGCTTTGTCTAGTTTTGACCTTATTTTAGCAAGCATTAAATCGTTACTCCAGTTTCTTTCTCCTTGGATTATATCGATAATATTACCTTTCGAATCAAGAAGTAAAGTAGTTGGAACTTTTAAAATATTAAATTTCTTAACTTGCTTACCATTTGAGTCTTGTAAAAAAACTAGATAGTCGGGGCTATAATTATAACGCTTTAAAAACTTTTTTATAATTTTAGGACTTCTATCTATAGATAATCCCACAACTGTAATTTCTGGCATTTTTAGTTGTAGTTTCATTAAGCTTGGTAACTCTCTAACACAAGGTTTACACCAAGTTGCCCAAATATTAACTAACATACCTCTAGTATGAGGAAGATTATAGTCATTTAACTTAATTTGTTGTCCATATAAGTCATTTACCATAATTTCATCAAATTTTTGCTGAGCATTAGCGACAAAAGCAGTTAAGAATAATGCAGTAATTAAAATTAAATGTTTCATATTATTAATTATTGCTGTTGATTATTGTTTTCGTTAAAGAAAATTTTTGAAAATACAACCCAACGCTCAATTTTATCTAAAGCTGGTAGGTCTAAGCTTTGTGTTAATGCAAAGCTAGATGTTAAGCTGTAAAATACTTCAGCGATTTCTTCAGCTGTAAAGTTTGCGTTAAGTTCACCGTTTGCTTGGCCAAATTTACAAATTTGAGCAAGTTGAGATCTAACTTTAGCATTTACTGTTTTAACAGAATCATAAATTGATGCAGTTTCTGAACTTGTTTGGTTTAAAACAATTTTACCTAAACCAGGGTGTCCTTCATAAAACTCCATGTATGTTTTATAAATATATTGCAGCCTAGTTTTTGTATTGTTTGACTCTTTTTGTGCTTGGTTTAATGGAGTTAGTAAGTGGCTTTCAATATATGCCATAAGCGCGTTGAAAATTTCACTTTTAGATTTATAGTGTTTATAAATTGCCGCTTCACTTACACCAACTTTTTGTGCAATTTTAGCAGTCGTGATTTTAACGGCATTTTCTTCAAGCAGAGTTGATACAGCTTGTAAAATTTTTAATCTACCTGGGCTTAAATTATCCACGAGTAGTATCTCCTATAGTGTTAGTTTAGTTTTATGATTTAACTGGACTTATATTTTAACATATTGATCTAATAAAGTCATCATTATTTTATATGTTTTGATAATAAAAAAACCTTGCAGAAAATTCTACAAGGTTTAAATATTTTTTAAGACTGCATCGAGTTTATTGCAGGATTACACTTTTCAGTATTTCCAAATAAACCAACAGGCGTGTAGCCAAACATTTGTGATAGTTCATCAAATGAATTTTTTAAACGACTGTT
>PTJW01000148.1 GCA_002937495.1 Pseudomonadota bacterium
GGTGCAGTTTTTGGTATTGATGCAAGAATAGCATTGGTCTTAATTTCTATTGCTAGTTTTGCTATTGCCTACAATAAGCAGTCTATTAATGAAAGTAAAAGGCTAAAAGAAGTTACATTTAATATTTTAGAAATTGAAGATGCTTTAATGGCTGAATATAAAAAGAACTATCATGACTCTGTTTTATTTACTACAAATTACAGAAGTCTTTCAGCATCTCAAAAGCAAGAAATATTAGGCGGTAAGTCTCATTTATTTAAAGATCCATGGGGTAATGAATGGGCAATTTATGCATTTTTAAGTGATCCTGATGTTTATAAAGCTTTAGGTGAAGGTATTCAGCCTGCATGTTTTACAATTATTTCAGCAGGTCCTGATGGTTATGATAAGGTTGCTAGAGACTACTCATCAGGCGTTTCTGATTATGACGGTTGCTCAATGGGCGATGTTATAGCTTCATACCCAGCAAACTTTTCTCAGCAGTTTGATGATTTATTCTATAAGTTTACAACAGTGGGTTTTGAAATTGAGTTAAATAAAAATGTTAATGAAAGACTAGATGAAATTAAAACTTCACTAGTAGCTTATGCACGAGCAGAAAAGCTAAATAGAATTAGCCATTGTAATGAACTAGATCCAGCAGCTGCAAACCTTGATAGCACATGTGATTTAGACTCAAGCGGTGTTTATGAACAATCAGAGCTTGATAATGCAAATTACTTCCCTAAATCAACATTAGATTCATCTGCTGCAGTATATGCAAATACAGCAACATATAACCCTACTGTAGCTACAGATATGGAAAATATGCTTTATTTAATTGGCTTACCCAAGGCATATGCGTACGATAATGCAAACAGATTACTATATTATAACTCTAATGATAAGGCTGCAACGGCTCCTGAATATATTGCATCAATGTATTATAAAAAATAAAAAGGTTTAATTATGTCTAAACTTAACTTTACACGAGCAAACTTATTTAAGTTTGAAAGTATCACAATTAAAGATGAAGAAATGGATAAAGGCTGGCTGGCTGAGCATAAAATTCACTTAGCAACAGTTTTAAGCTTTATTGTCTATGAATTATTGCTTGTTTTATCGCATTATATAGGTGCAGACTATACTTTAATGCAGTTTGCTAGTTTAAGCTTTGTAGCTTTAATTTTAGCGCGTCAAACAGCACTAGACTTTGCCTATCATATTTTATTAGAAATTTATAACTTACCTTTAATTATAATGTCTATTTTTGTGCCGGCATTAGTATTTTATGAGGGCAGTATTTCAACAAGTTTAATCGCAGGTTTTTCTGTTTTTGGTTTCTTTTTAGCATTTACTTTAATTGTAAGTTGGATTAAAGGTAAAGTTGCTGGTATTGGCGGGGGTGATATTTTATTTGCCTTTGCAATAGGTGGATTTTTACAAGGCTTTTTAATCTTTATTAGCTTATTTTTATCAAGTATGTTATCATTGGTTTTAACAGTATTCTATAAAGATAAACAAAATGTACCAATGGGCCCAGGCTTATTAGCTAGCTTTTGGTTATGTTTATTATTCAATGAGCAAATATTAGATATTTTAAATAAGTTTTTAGGATAAGATATAATAATTTATGGTAAATAAAATTAAAAAAGTTACTCCTTGTGCTTGGCCATATTGTCAAGAAGAAGGTAAATTTCCTGCGCCTTGTGATCCACGAGATTTGCGTAAGAGAATACTTTTATGCCAAAAACATATTATTCAATACAATAAAAGTTGGAATGGACTAGATGGTTTTTCAGCTGAAGAAATTTTTGATATGCAAATGAATCCAGCATGGGATAAGCCAACATGGAAACTTGGTGAAAAGCAAAAAATGAATGAAGAAATTTTTAACTTCACTCATGGTGCTGATAAAAAAGTACACGGGCATGATTTCTTTTCTGATGAAACAGAAGGCTACCAACAATCAAAATATGATTATACAAAAAACTTAGATACTCCTAAAGAAGTTTATGAAGCTATGCAAACTTTAGAAGTTCCAGA
>PTJW01000149.1 GCA_002937495.1 Pseudomonadota bacterium
ATTGGTCTTATGGCTAAAAGAGCAAGAGGGCTAATGGCAGACTATATTATTAAAAATAAAATTACTAAAGTAGAAGACTTGAAAAACTTTAATAGCGAAGGATATGCATTTAAACCAGAGCTATCAGATGATAAAAATCTAACTTTTGTACTAGACATGTAAAAATACATATAAAATAAAAAGAAACCAGCTGAATAAATCGGCTGGCTTTTTTGTAGATGCGGGGGGGAATATGATTTATATATTTACAAATTTTGTATACATCTTATTTTAAACATATTTAACTGACAGCAAAAATAGACACTTTTTTTATAAAACTTTGAAAGTCACAAAAATTTATCAATAATTATACTCACATGCTAAATATAGCAAAATGTTGTATGAAAAATATACCGTGTGCTAAAAAACACACTGTTTTTTCTAAGTGTCTGATAAATAGTGATATTTTATAGAGTGTACAAAAAATGTGCAGTCTGCTAAACCCCTTGATTTTCTTATACTTTACTATTTATTACACAATTTATTAACAAAGTTATCCACAGATTTTGTGAATAAAATTTTCTGCTATTTTTCTGCATTTTTTATTAAAAAAAGTCTTGACTTGCCAATTTCAGAAATTTTTAATAAATAAAACCTGACATGTCAAAAATATTAAAATAGTTAAATAACAACAAATACTACTTTTTAACTATAAGCAGACAATTATATAAATAAAATATGGTTTTATATTTGTATTTTCTTGACTTTTGTTTAAAAGCACATAAAATAACCCTAGAAACTATAATAAAATTTCTTAAAAATACTTTTTCTTAAACCACCCCCCCAAAAAAAACTCAGTAAGAGGTGACCATGGTTGAAGCAACCATCAAAAAACAACTTGATCAAATTATTAATAAGAATCAAGACCGAGAGAATATGTTAGATCAATTAGCTTACTCTTTCCCAAAGTCGTTGGTACATGACTTCAGTGTTTATGGTAAAGCAATTTACAAGTGCTTAGATATTAAGATTAAACGCGAAAAAATGTTCCCCGACTTTGATATGCGAATTATAGCATGTGGACGATCACTTGCGATCGGTTGTATGCGTACTAACGGTGCTGTTGTAAATATTCGCACCAATGGGCATATTATCATTGAGCTTGTAGACGAGTATACCTTAAATATCAAATCTCCCAAAAACAACGAGATTCAAATCTCATCACGAGGGATGTACGAGTTTGAAGGTGTATGGCGCAAGATTGTACACGCTCAGGAACTTAACATTAACTTTCGACATGAAAAAGACGTCTTTACTATTATTAAAGAGTAAAGCATAAAAAAGACCTGCATTTATTTGCAGGTCTTTTAGTTTTTATAAATGCTATAATATTATTTTAATTTTTGGATCAGTTAGTTTACTTTGTTTAACTAGTATAGAGCTTGCAATTTTACAGTATAGTTTATTGATATTTGCATACCTGTATTGCTCCTATAATTATATCCATATATTTTTTATATCTACCCATACGCATTGATTTGTTATAGTAATTTTTTATTACGTTGCAAGTGCGAAGTAATTAAGTTAAAAGTCAAATATAATTTACTTTAAAAAACAAACATTTTTATTTTATTGACAATACTAGTAAAACAAATATAATGAGCCCTTACCCTTAATATACCATTTGAAACTATAAACTATAAATAAGGATTTAAAGATGACTGAATCAGTTGTAATTAACCCTTTACTTTGCCATGAGCGTAACGATTTTTTAATGCAAAACAGCCACTATAAAACAGGAGTGTATAATGTATATATTCCTCGTAGTTTAAAACATTTAGTTCGTTATGATTCCGACTTTATTAGCTTTGCAAATGATGCAGTAATTGAACTTACCGAGAATTGCCTTAATATTCAGCATGTAGGTAATTATCAAGATAATCATTTTTATAATGGTTATCTTGATATTATTGTAGAGTCTTTAGAAAAAGTTTACATTCGTCCTAAAGCAGGGCAGTTTAATGTAACAGTTAATGATATTAC
>PTJW01000015.1 GCA_002937495.1 Pseudomonadota bacterium
GTGCCATATCACATAAAGTACAAGGAGAAACCATAATATCAGCGCCCTTATCTTTAGCAGCTAAGCTATGACCACCCGACATACTTAAAAATTCATCTTCATTTGGTAACATATAATGGAAACCACAGCACTTATCTTTACCTGAGTAATCGATAACCTCTGCACCTAAAGTATTTAAAATATCATCTAGATATAAAGGATGCTCACCACCCTTACCATCAAAAATTTCTTGAGGCCTAATAGAATGACAACCATAAAAAGGAGCAACTCTTAAACCATTTAATGGAGCTTTAATATGTTCTTTAACTTTATCTAAGCCTAAGTCATCTACTAGCACCCAAATAAGGTGTTTAATTTCAATTGTACCTTGATAAGGTCTAACACCTGCTTTTTCTAAAACACTATTAACTTTAGCAAGTAGCTCTGGCTCTTCTTTAAACCTTCTATTTGCCATTGTAAATGTTTGTAAACAAGTATTACAAATTGTTAAAATATCTTTACCCATTTCTTCAGCTTGCGAAAATATTCTTGCATTAACAGTTAATGCTGCAGCTAAGTCATGCTCTTGCAAATTACCTGCACCACAGCAACTAGCTTTAGGCATATCATGTAATACAATGCCTAATTTTTCAGATACAGCACGAGTTGCTAAATCTGCTTCAATTTGAATTTGCTTTGCTGCACAACCAGGATAGTATGCATATTCTAACTCTTTCATAAAAGCTCCTATTATATATTATTTGTATATTAGTTCTACTGACTTAGCAGGAACCCAGGCACCTAAGCCATTAGTTCTAACTTTAATCCAGCTATATTGACCGTTTTGAGTCTTCTTAAAATCTAACACATAAAACTCTTGACCTTTTTGTAGAAAACCTAAAGATTGACTCCCTGTAGTATCATTATAAAACTTGATATCAGAACTAACTTTAACAGCCACTAGTGTCTTTTCTTTTACTTTTACTGGTACTTCAACTACTTTTTCTTGAACTGGCATTTTTGCAACACCTAAAACATTATCTGGTATTTTATCTTGCATTTTTAGGTGATAAAACACCGCTAAGCATAATAATACAATACCAAGTACTGCTGAAGGAGGTCTTTGTCCGCGCATATTTCTCATAATAATCTACCCTTTATTTTTAATTTAAATCCAAATCTGTTTTTGTTTGCTTAATATTTTCTTGCTTTACCTGCTGTTGCTGATATTGCTTTTCACTTAAAACTCTATGTTTAGCATTTTTAATATGAAACATAACTAATATAACAACAAAAACCGCCACAAGAACCATTCTAATATGATTAATTTGTGGATGATTTGAATTTATCATTTTATTTATTCCTTATTTGTTTTTAACCCGCTCCTGGTCCGTCATCTTCTTTTCTAGTTTCAACATTAATAGGATTTTCCTTTAATTGTTTGAAGATAGCGTCGATTTCTTCCACACCTTCAATTTTTTCAGGCATTGGAGAAGGAATTTTACCTTTTTTAGCTAAATGAATTGCATTTGGAATTTGCTTAATAGCCCCTAATAAACCAAATGTTTTTGGAATCATCCAAAATTCATTTAACAAACCGTGCTTAGCTAAGTCATTTTTAAATACCATAGCATGCTTAGCACCTTTATTGTTTGTAACTCCAGCTTCAATTGCTCTACTTCTAAGTTTAACAATTGCTTCCATTGGAGCAACATCTTTAGGGCATGCATCAATACATAGTCCGCATCGAGTACAGTCCCAAATACCGTTTTTCTTACTTAACTCTTTAAGCCTTTTTTTCTTTTGACCTTCACGAGGATCTGCTACAAATCTAAACATTTTTGCTAATGCAGCTGGGCCTAAGTAGTTTTCATTTTCAGCTAATGCTGTACAGTCTGAATAACATGAACCACACATAATACAGTTTGATACCATATTAACTTGCTCGTATGATGTTTTATCAACATTAATAACCTTTTCAGGGCCATCTTGAACATATGGCTTATGGTTTTCCACTTTTTCATAAAATGGTGTAATATCAACTACTAAATCTTTAATCACTGGCTGGTTTTTTTGCGGTGCAATTTCTAGGATCTGCGGTTCATCAGATTCTAAGTCAATCATATCTTTAACCTTAGTTCTACATGCTAAACGGCTACGATTATTAATAAACATACCGCATGAACCACAAATTGAGGCTCTGCATGATCTTCTAAATGTCAATGAACCATCTTGCTCGCCTTTAATAGTTTCTAAAGCTTGTAAAATAGTTGTTGCATTTGTACATTCTAAAGTAAAATCTTCAGTATATGAGTTTTTATCTTCACTCATTCTTGAAATTCTAAAAGTAACTTGTTTTTTTAATTCTGTCATAATCAAGCTCCCTTAGTAAACTCGTTCTACTGGTTTATATCTATCATTACCTACAAGTCTAACAGGCTCGTATGAAATAACAACTTCGCCTTTTTCATTTAAACTTGCTAAAGTATGCTTACGATAGTTTTCATCATCTCTTGTAGGGAATTCTTCACGAGTGTGCGCACCTCGAGATTCTTTTCTTTCTAAAGCAGACCTAACTGTAGCTTCTGCTAGTAAAATTAAGTTTGAAAGCTCAATAGTTGTTAATAAGTCTGTATTAAAACAATCTGACTTATCATCAATATAAACATTTTTAAATTCTTCTTTAACTTCTAAGATTTTTTCTAAACCTTGCTGCATTAAATCTTGGTTTCTAAATACACCAACATATGAATTCATAGCTTCTGTTAGCTTTTCTCTTAAAGCTGCAGGGCGAATACCTGTTTCTGCATCTTTAGATTTTAAGCCTTTAATAAATTCTGATGTTTGCTTGCAAACTTCTTCATCTGGTGTTAAATCTTCTTGGTGGTAGTAGTCTTCTTTAATAAATCTTACCATTTCCTTACCTACAAATTTACCAAATACGATAGTTTCAAGTAATGAGTTAGCACCTAAACGGTTTGCACCATGAACAGAAGCACACGCTGCCTCACCTGCTGCATATAAACCTTTTACATTTGTTTGACCTAGCTTTTCAGTTCTAATACCTCCCATCGTATAATGACAAGTTGGACGAACTGGAATTGGTGCATCAATAGGGTCAACACCTTCAAAGTCAATTGATAATTGTCTAATCTGAGGTAATCTTTCTAAAATAAGATCTCTACCTAAGTGTCTAACATCTAAAAATACAGCTCCATCAACACCATTACCTGCAATAATTTCCATTGCTTCAGATCTTGATACAACATCTCTACTTGCTAGTTCTAATTTATTAGGTGCGTATTTATGCATAAATCTTTCGCCATCTTTGCCAATTAGATAAGCACCTTCACCTCTTACACCTTCAGAAATTAAAATACCTGAAGTTTTTAAACCTGTTGGGTGGAATTGTACAAACTCTAAGTCACCTAAATTAGCACCAGCTTTCATTGCTAAGGCAATACCGTCACCAGTATTAATCATAGCATTTGTATTTGCTTTATAAACTCTACCATAGCCACCTGTAGCCATTAAAACTGTTTTAGCTCTAATAACCTCAAGCTTACCTGTAGCAATTTCCATAGCAATAACACCACATGCCTGACCAAGTTTGTTTTTAATAATTTCTAGTACATGATATTCTTGATAAATTTTTGTACCATGCTTAATTGCTTGCTCCCATAGTGTATGTAGCATTGCATGGCCTGTTCTATCAGCTGCATAGGCTGTTCTGGCAAAGCTTGCACCACCAAAAGCACGCTGAGCAATTGAACCATCTTCATTTCTAGAAAATGGGCAACCTAAATCGTCTAAATCTAAAACAGCTTGTGGAGCTTCACTACACATTAGTTCAATTGAATCTTCATCTCCAATAAAGTCAGCACCTTTAACAGTATCATATGCATGGTCTCTCCAGTCGTCATCTTCATGAATAGCAGCATTTACACCACCTTGAGCCGCACACGAGTGAGACCTTAACGGATGCACTTTTGTTAAAACTGCAACATCTAAATCAGCTGTAATACCTTCAAAGGCGGCTCTTAAACCTGTTAAACCAGCACCTACAATTAAAATATCATGGATTTTCATATAGTTATTTAATTCTTTTCTTATATTTTTTGTTTTATTCAACATAACTTTTATTATCTAAAAAGTATAGACTGAAAAGTTGCTCAGTTCAAGCAACTAACATATAAAAACTACTTTTTTTTAAGGCTATGAGACAATTTTATCAACTAATAATAATATGGGTATTAAAAAAGAGCGCTAGCTAGCACTCTTTTTATCATCATACATTTTTTCATCTGCAAGTTTAATTAACTCATCTAGTAACATTTTACCATCACTTTGAGCAATACCAATTGACGCATTAATTTTAATAGAAATATCATTAACTGCGAAAACTTTTGATAGCTGCTCTCTAAACTTATCAACCTTTGATTCGATACTATTATCAAAACAAATCATAATAAATTCATCACCACCATTTCTACCATTAATACCTTTTGGATTAATTGATAACATTAGATCAGCAACATGCTTTAATACTTCATCACCAACATCATGTCCGTAAATATCATTAATTGGCTTAAACTTATCTAAATCAATAAAGCAAAGTGAGAATTTTTCTTTTCTATATAAAATATCTTTAACCTTTTGCTCTAAAGCACCCCTATTATTAATTTTTGTTAGAGAATCTTTAGTTGAAACTCCTAAATAATAATTTTTATTAATAGTATGGAACTGTAGCTTTGATAAGCTTGATGTTTCACCATCTTCTAAAGCTAATAAGTCAACAATAACAGACTCGTCAATCCCTAATAACCTAATAGTTTCTTTAATATCATTATGAGTAAATACCATTGTTGATTTTACAAGCTCAATAGCGTATTTAATATTTTCATCACTTGCTACAATATACTTCTCTCTTAGCTCTGTTTCTTTACCGCGCTTCATTTCAATAATAGCAGTAATAGCAATACCTAAATTACCAAGAACTAATAAAGCTAATGAGATAACATCAATTTTATCTAATACAATTGGCTTAGATAAAATAAAGTTAACAAGTACTTCATAAATTAAAACAAACATAGGCATTAATGCAATCATCGCTGATAAGTACTTTGCAGAAATTCGTTTTGATGCATAAAATTCAGAGTATACTGCTCCAGCATAAAATAAACCAACAACTGCAGCACAAATAATTGTACCTAAGTTAAAAAAGTCTAATATATCAGGCGCACTTTTTAAAATAACAACCCCAAATGCTTTTTGATATATTGAAATAAATAATAATGAAAATACTAATACCAATGCTGAAACCGATGAAACAACACCAGCAACTCTAGCACTTTCCTTTGTAGACTTTGCCTGAATATTTGTTTTATGAAACTCCGAAAGCAGCTGCCTTAAAGCTTGGCATAAACTAGCACCTACAAGTAATAATAAGGCAATAGCCTTTTGCTCTTTTGTTAAGTCTAAGTTCATAAATAGCAAAGCAATACCAGAAAAAGCAACCATAGAAAAGAAGAATTCTCGTCTATTAGTACTTTGCCCCATAATAACTGCAATAACAAAGCAAACAAAGCTAGTTAACCTAATTAAAATAGAACCCTGTAAAGCAGACACATAAACAAGTAATGATAAACCAAATGATAACGCTGCTAAATTTAAAAATGAGAATACCCATGTATCTAATGTTCTAATACTTTTTAAAGCTAATGTGCCTCGACCAGCAAATAATAGTAAAAATAATGATGAGAATAAACTACTAAAGCATAAAAATACTAAAGGAGATGCTTGATACTGCTCAATAGCATATTTTGCACCAATATTATATAAAGGAAAAGCGATACATGCCATATAAAGACCATGTAACCAACCGTCAAATCTTTTTAGAACTTTCATTATAACATCCTTAATATTTTATTATTGAATAAACATTGAGCCAACTGTAAAAAAGCCAAGCACTAAAACTAATATACTAACTAAGCTAATAAAAAATAAATCATTAACTTTATCGTCGCGTCTTCTTTTTAAACCTCTAGCAATAGCGTGTGCATCAAGCTCGGGGTTATTGTTTCGTCTGTCCACAAAGTTTGGATCATCAAAAACATTTTTCTTTTTAAATAAGTTTAAAATTTTCATAGTAATTTAACCTTGTAAATCTATGGTTGTAGTTTATTAAGACAAAAAAGGATGTACAAAATATACATCCTTTCAATAAATTAAGCTTGGCCTGCCATTTTCTTTTCGTTATCTTTTGCAGATTTTGATTTTTTAGCAGTTAATGAACCGAATGTCATGCTCATCATACGGCCTTCCATTTTAGGCTTTGCTTCAATCTTACCATATTCTTGTAAGTCTTGTTCAATTCTAAGCATTAGTTTCATACCGATTTCTTTGTGAGCAACCTCACGACCTCTAAATCTCATAGTAACTTTTAGTTTATCACCATTGTTTAAGAATTTAATCATCTTCTTCATTTTAACTTGGTAATCATTTTCTTCAGTTACTGGTCTTAAAGTAATTTCTTTAACCTGGATAATAACTTGGTTCTTTTTAGCTTGTGCAGCTTTTTTCTGCTCGTGGTATTTAAATTTGCCGTAATCTAAAATTTTACACACTGGAGGGCTTGCATTTGCCGCTACTTCAACTAAATCTAAACCAGCGCTTGATGCTTGTCTTAATGCATCTTTAGTTGCTACAACACCAAGTTGCTCACCTTCTGCGCCAATAAGTCTAACCTCTGGCACTCTGATATTTTCATTAATATTTGTAGTATCTTTTTGTGGCTTAGCGCCTCTTGCAAACGATTTTATGGGTTTACCCTTCCGATTTTATTAAGTAATTTTTTCATTTTATTTTATATTTTATAATTTCTTTATATACCTAAAGAAATAAATTATTAAAAGTGTAATGATTTTTTATTAAAAATGCAAGCTTTTTCGCACTTTTTAACTAAAAACCCTTTAATAAATTATCTATTGCTCTAATTTTAACCCCAACAGGCTTATTTTTTGAACTTTGATTAAAAGTTTCTTGTTGTTTTTCAGAAAGTAACGAATACATTAATTCATACTGCAAATCTAAATCTGGTTGAGCAGCATTTTTCATATCAACATTTAAATCATTTAAATATTTTTGCATATTATCTTCTGAGTTTTCTACAGACTCAACCTTAACCTGCTTGCCTTGGTAAAATAACGCTAACGGGAAACCCACCTTATCATCAAATGACTTTGAAATAGTAACTTCTTTACATTTTTTATTTGGCTTCATTTGCCCTGTCATATAAATAAAAGTTTTATAAATAGCATAAACTGAACTAACACCACTTGAAACAGCATCGCCCAAATCTTTTGACCCATAAACTTGGAAACAACTACGCCCTGCAAATTTAACTGTGAATAAATTTGAATTATAACCAGCAAGTTCAAGTTTTGAAGTTTCAGCTTTTAGGTTTGTCATGAATTTAGAATTATTCAGCTTCGAATAAGCAATTTTATAAGTTTTTGATAAATTTTTATGCTTAATATATGTAACTTCTCTACTTTTATTATAAATAAAAATAAAATCATCTTGTTTATCTTGAGCAAAAGTATACCTACCTTCAACCCCTATTTTTTTAATATAAGGTGTTGTTTCTTCAAGGTTTAACAACACTAAGGCATTAGCATTAAAAGCCATTAGCATTGTAAAGATAGTAATTAAAGTTTGTTTTTTTAACATAAGATTATTCTTTATTTATTGAAATTAATAATTTTTTTTGCCTTTTTCTCTTAAATATTATATAAATAATACTATATCAATTATACAACACAATTCAAGATAAAACAAATAGGTTATTTAAACATGAAAATTATTGCTAATAACATTAACACTGGCAATATCCTTGAACACAAGGGTAAGCTATGGAGAGTTTCAAAACTTTCACACACACAACCTGGTAAAGGTGGTGCATTTATTCAAGCAGAAATGAAAGATATCATCAACGGTACTAAATTAAACGAAAGATTCAGATCTTCAGAAAACGTTGAAAGAGTTATCTTAGATGAAAAAGAAATGCAATATCTATTCTCTGATGGCACAAGCTACACATTTATGGACATGGTAACATACGAGCAAATTGAAATTGCAGAAGATGTTATTGGTGAGCAAGTAGTTTGGTTAACAGAAAACATGGATGTTAAAGTATCATTCTATGAAGAAAAACCTTTAAGCATCGAACTACCAAAATATGTAACAATGACAATTATTGAAGCTGAAGCAGCAATTAAAGGTCAAACAGTAACATCATCATACAAAACTTCAAAAGTTGAAAACGGCCAAACAGTTATGGTTCCTCAATTTATTGAAGCAGGTGAAAAAATCGTAATCAGTACTTTAGAAGGTACATATTTAGAAAGAGCATAAAAATGGCAGCTATTACTCCAAAACAAAACTTTATGGATTCTTGCGTAGATACTCTAGTAAGAAGACTTAACCAAGATTTAGTTAAAATGGAAAAAATGAATGGTGAAAGAGAAGATTTCCAACCTGTTGTAGAAAAAATGGTTGGTAACATTATTGTTAATCTTCATGAAAAACTAATCGAAGCTTTCCCAAGATCAGAAATTTCATACCAAAACACAACTCCTTTCATCCCTGAAAGCCACGATGGTACTAAATTCATCATCGTTCCTTTAGGTGGTTTAAAGCACATCAACCACACACACGATGAAGCTTTTATCGCTATTGCTTTTATTGATTCAAAAGGCGTTGTTCAAGATGCTATGGTATTTAACCCATTTAAAGATCAAAAATTCTTCGCAAGCAACAATAATGGTGCTTTCTCACAAGAGTTAAGACTAAGAACTTCTACAAGAAAAGAATCATGCGACTTTGTTGTATATGCAAACAAAAAACTTGCAGAACCTAAAGACTTTTCTAAAGTAGTTGACCTTATTACAACTGAAGCTACAAACAACCAAGCTTTAAGATCTACAGATGCTTCACTACTAGACCTAATGTTAGTAGTTGGCGGTAAAAAAGACGCTTTTATTGGTACAGGCCTAACAATGCAAGAAGTTTTAATTGCTAAACTATTTGCACAAGAAGCAGGCGCAGTAGCTACAGACTTTACATCAAAAGAAATCACAGAAAAAACTACTTCTATTGTTGTAACAAACTCTAAGCTACATGCTACAAAAGTTTTACCAAGACTTAAGTAATATAAATTAATATATCAAACAAGAATTGCATTTAGGATATAAATATTAATGACTCCAGAAATTTTTGCTAGTTTAGACATTGGCAGCACAAAAATAACTTGCTTCATCGCTGAAAAATCAGATGCTGGTTTAAAGCTATTAGGCTTCTCTCAAATTTCAAGCTTTGGAATTGTAAGAGGTGTTGTTGTTAACATGTCTGAAACTGCTCATGCTATTGAAAAAGTAGTTGAGCAAGCTTCAAACATGGCTGGAGTTGATATTGAAAGTATTTCTATTTGCGTTGGCGGCGTATCATTAGAATCAAAAATAACTGACTCAATGCTTATCTTGAATAACAAAGCTATTTCAAATGATGATGTTGAAAAAATCATTGATCTAGCAAAAGCCAAACACGTAGAAACAAACAAAAAAATTCTACATGCAATTCCTGTTGATTACTCTTTAGACGAATACCAAGGCATTAAAAACCCAGTAAGCATGGTGGGTTCTAAACTTGAGGCTAAAGTTAATATTATTTCTGCAAAGCAAGAACCTTTAACAAACATTATTAGAGCTGTTGAAATGGCAGGCTTTTATATTGATGAAATCATTGCATCAAATGTTGCTAATGGTTATTCTGCTCTTATTGAAGATGAAAAAATCTTAGGTACATGCCTAATTGATATTGGTGGTTTTTCTACTGATATTTCAATTTACTATAATGGTAAACTAATTTTAATTGACTCTATTGCACTTGGTGCATACCATGTAACATCAGACTTAGCTCATGGCCTTTCAGTTTCACTTGAAGATGCTGAAAGAATTAAGTCATTAGACGGTGTTGCTGTAAACAGCCTAGTAGAAAGCGGTAAATCAGTAGAATATGTTAAAGTTGGTGACCCTAAAGATAAAGTAAACTTTGTATCTCAAAGCTTTATCTGCGGCATTATTGCACCTAGAATGGAAGAAATTCTTGAGCACATTAAAACAAAAGTTGCACCTTTCCAACATATCTTTAATAACAGAATTGTACTAACTGGCGGTGGCTCAAACCTAAAAGGTATTACAGACTTAGCTCAAATTATCCTAAACTCATCAGTTAGGGTTGCTAATGTATCATGCTTAGAAGGTACTACAAATATATCTTCAAATCCACGATTCATCACAGTTTCTGGTGGTATTGTTTATTTATCTGAAAAACATAATAAACAGCCAGAATATTCTTACAAAAATTCAAAATTTAGTAAAATTTTATTTAATCTAAAAAAATCGTTATTTAAATAACTTTTTTTGCCTTTATCTCTAGTAAATTTTATAAAAATATGTTATGTTGTTATAATATCACACTAGGTATATTTATTTTTGCATACCATAACAAAAAAAGTACCTAATTATACAAATACAGATTTGTTTATAAAAATCAAAAACTTACATTAAAGGATTTGGCAATGTCATTAAAAATTAGTTTAGCACAAGAAGATACGCATCAGCCTCGCATCACAGTTATTGGTGTTGGTGGCGGTGGTGGTAATGCTGTAGACAACATGATCAACTCTGACTTACAGGGTGTTAAATTTGTTGTAGCTAATACAGACTTACAAGCATTAAAAGGCAGTTCTGCAGACCAAAGAATCCAACTAGGTAAAGAAATTACTGAAGGTTTAGGTGCCGGTGCTAGCCCAGAAGTTGGCGCACAAGCAGCAGAAGAATCATACGAAGAAATTTGCGAAGCAATTAAAGACTCACACATGGTGTTCGTAACAGCTGGTATGGGTGGTGGTACAGGTACTGGTGCTGCTGCAGTTGTTGCAAGAGCAGCTCGTGATATGGGTATTTTAACAGTTGCAGTTGTTACAAAGCCATTTAGCTTTGAAGGTTCAAGACGAATGAAACTAGCAGAAGCTGGTTTATCTGAGCTACAACAGTATGCAAACACAGTTATTACAATTCCAAACCAAAACTTATTTAGAATTGCTAACGAAAGAACAACTTTAACAGATGCATTTAAACTTGCAGATGAAGTTTTATACAAAGGTGTTCAAGGTGTTACAGATTTAATTCTACAACGCGGTTTAATTAACGTTGACTTTAACGATGTGAAGACTGTTATGTCTGAAACTGGCCCTGCTATGATGGGTACAGGCCAAGCAGAAGGCGAGCGTCGTGCTATTATTGCTGCTGAAGCAGCTATCTCAAGCCCACTATTAGATGGTATCTCAATGGCTGGCGCTAGAGGCGTATTAATTAACGTTATCGGTGGCGAAGATATGACTCTATATGAAGCTGATGAAGCAGCTAACAGAATTAGAGAAGAAGTTGACCCAGATGCAAACATCATCTTCGGTACAACAATTGATGCTACAATGTCAGGTAATGTTAGAGTTAGCGTAATTGCTACTGGCTTAGGTGGCGTTTCAAACCCAAGAGGTTTTAACACTGAAAGACCATCTCTAGGAATTTTCCAACCACAAGAGCCTAAAGCAGCTCCAGTTGCTCCAACTCCAAAAGTTGAAGAGAAACCTACTATTAGCATGAACAACATTGAAACTTCTGTTAACAAGAAAAATGTTAAATCACAAGAGCCTAAAGAGCCATCAAACTTTGCAGGTGACTTACTAGGCGGTTTATTCTCACACAAAGAAGAAAAGCCAGAACCTAAAAAGAAAAAAGTAGTTGAAGAAAAGGTTGAAGAGCCTGTAGCCACTGAAGAGCCTACAAACTCAAGACTAGACGAACTTGAAATTCCTGCTTTCTTAAGAAGACAAGTTAACTAATAGAATTTAAGATTAAAAAAAGCAAGCCCAATGGCTTGCTTTTTTTTAGCTACTATTTTACAAACAAATAACAGGACAAAAAAAGAAGCTTATTAAAAGCTTCTTTTTTACTAAGATCGGCCTCCTCCATTATTACCACAACCTTGTGCTCCACAATGAGTATTACCTGACCCAGAAGAACCATTACAATCTCTCATACATTTATTGTATGCATCCCTTGAACTAGCTTTAGATAGGCATTTTGATGAGCAGCTAGAACTGCTACCACCACTACTAGGGCATCTATGAGTATTACATTCTTGACTTGTTGCTGGTTTTGAACCTGTACACTCAATTGCTGAACACGTTACACTACGACTTTGTGTACCACTACCGCAAGTTTTACTGCAACTACTCCAGCTACCAGTACTCCATGTTCCATAATATGAGCATGACTTTTGACCATCTGGCTTTTTAGCTTTACATTCACTCTCGCTAACTGCAACTCCTTTATCTGTTGGAGTTTTCTTTTTCATACATGAATATAAAATATTTGCTTTACCTGATTTTTGGCAAGCTTCTGTGCCGTTTTCATCCCATAAGTAAATATAATCTACACAAGCTATACCATTATTAATTGGTTTTGCCCACTGATCTGATGCACAGTTTGCTGATGATGGGTTTTTAAACTGACTTAAGCATTGCCATTTATCACCAGTCCAATGTAACACCTCTTTATTACTACATACTGGAACAGCATGAGGATCTGAATCTCCTTTATCACAATTATTTAAGTCTTTACATTTAAATGCATTTTGCACATATGGATCTTGCTCGCTACCTAAATTTTCAGTATTAATTTTTTTAGCATCAGTATAAGCCTGTGTATAACTATCCTTAGCTTTATTGTAAAGATTCTCATGCTCTTTAGCTTTTCTAATTCTATCTTCTTCTAGTTTTTGAACAAACTCACCTGCTGTTGACTCTAAGTTTTCCATTTGAGCCTGATTTTTACTAGTACTTTTAGCAATGCTTCTCGAAATAGACGATGATTTACTAGACTGGCTTGACTCTGCAGTTCCAGCATTATTTAGATTTCTGCCTTTATATGAACTATTAGAATTTGCGCTATAATCATCTGCCCTATCTATATTTAGATCAGTTGATGTAGGTGATCTTACACCTGTTAAATCTGGCGGTGTCATAGCACCTGCAGTATATGAAAATATAAGAAATGCTAATAAATATAATCTTATCATACGAATAACCCTTTTTATTTAATGTTACTTTATTATATAAGATACTACAACTTTTTAACTGTACTTAGCAATAGATTTATCATAAAACCATAAAAAAATAGCTAAATTACAATGATAAAGAGAAAAAAAGGAGTGACACACTCCTTTTTTTATTATTATCTAGATTATATAATACAATTCTTAGACTATATTTAAAATAAACTATTTTTTATTGGCATTTTTTAATTGATGAATTATATGAGTAACCTCTTGGGCACTCTGCCTTTGCATCTATTGTTT
>PTJW01000016.1 GCA_002937495.1 Pseudomonadota bacterium
CGCGTGAGTTTAGTTAGTAAATTAGCATTGAGATATCAAAGAAAACGCCGTGGCTTTGTTTCGGTTGTTTCGTTATTCTCAGTAATTGGTATTACATTAGGTGTAGCAGCATTAATTATTGTTATGTCTGTGATGAGCGGTTTCAGACAACAGCTTTTAGATACTGTTTTAGGTACAACAGGGCATGCAATTGTTCAACAATATGGCTATACATCAGAAAAAGCAACTAAAGCAGTTGCCGAATTTTTAAAAATGCCTGAAATTGTTAAAGCTAACACATTTGTACAAGGCCAGGCTATGCTTACATACCGTGGTAATGCAAATGGCGTAATGGTTACAGGTGCAGATTTAGGCAAGCAAAAAGAAATTATAACTCAACTAAAAAAAGGTGACGCTAAACTACTTGAAGATAATCATGTTTATATTGGTTCAGAGTTAGCTAAAAAGTTAAGACTAAAAGTAGGCGATGCAGTTAACTTAATTTCACCAGATGGTACACAAACAATTGCAGGCTTTATTCCAAGAATTAAAAAATTAAGAATTGCTGGTATTTTTAACTTTGGTATGTATCAGTATGATTCTAGCTTTGTTTACACAAATATTAAAACAGCACAAAGTTTCTTTAAAATGGGAGCTTCAATTACAGGTATTGAGCTTAAGGTAAAAGACCCAATGCAAATTGAGCAAGTTAAGCAAAATGTTATTGTAAAAATGGAAGACTTAGACCCTAAACTTCCAGATGCGAGAGTTAGCACATGGAAACAAAGTAATGTTGAATTCTTTAAAGCTTTAGAAATTGAAAAACGCACAATGTTCATTATTTTAATGCTAATTATTATTGTAGCGACATTTAATATTATTACAGGGCAAATGATGCTAGTTAATGATAAAACTAAAGATATTGCTATTTTAAGAAGTATGGGTGCAAGCTCTAAACAAATACAAAAGGTATTTTTCTACTCTGGTTTATTACTTGGTTTTATTGGTACATTTGTAGGAGCTTTACTAGGCTGTTTAGTAACTTTAAACTTAACAGAGATTGTTCATTTTATTGAAAATCTATTCGGTACAGTGCTATTTTCAGGCCAGGTATACTTTTTAGATGAATTACCTGCAAACTTACAGTTAAATGACTTAATGGCGGTTATTTTCACAAGTATGGCATTAACAGTTATTAGTAGTTGGTTCCCAAGCCGTAAAGCAAGTAAATTAGACCCAGTGGAGGTTTTAAGAAATGACTAATCCTATTATTTTAGAATTAAAAAATATTAAAAAAACATATAATACTGCAGGTAACATTTTAACAGTATTAGATGGTGCTAATTTATCTATTAAGCAACAAAGTAAGGTTGCTATTGTTGGTGAGTCTGGTTCTGGTAAATCTACATTTTTACACATTGCTAGCTTATTAGATAAGTTTGATGAAGGTGAAATTTTATTAGATGGCAAAGAAATTTCAAACTTAAAAGATAAAAATAAATCTGAAATCAGAAATAAAAACTTTGGTTTTGTTTATCAGGCACATTTACTATTACAAGAGTTCACAGTTTTAGAAAATATCTTAATGCCTATTTTAATTGAAAGATCAATTAAAAAAGATGATACAAAACGAGCAGAAAACTTATTAGCAAAACTTAATATTTTAGAATGTAAAGATAAGTTTCCAACTGAGCTTTCAGGAGGTCAGCAGCAAAGAGTAGCAATTGCAAGGGCATTAATTCAGTCTCCTAAAATTGTATTTGCAGATGAACCAACAGGTAACTTAGACCCTGAAACTGCAAAGGTTGTTAAACAATTATTCGATAGTTTAATTGAAGAAGAAAAAATCTCATTAGTTATTGTAACTCATGATATGAGAATGGCAGAGTCTTGCGATGATATCTATCATTTAGAAGAAAAACAACTTATTGAGAAGTAATAATACTTTAAAGGAGAGCATATGATTGAACTAAAAAATATTAATAAAGAAGGTTTAGAAAACTTAAACTTAGTTATTGAAAGTGGCGATATTATTGCAGTAAAAGGCGATAATGCTACAGAAAAATCAAGATTATTAAGAATTATCAGCCTTGCAGAAAAAGCAGATAGTGGTGATATTTTAATTAATGATAAAAATATTGAAGGTTTATCATCTCCAGCTAAGTTAAAATTAAAGAACGATAGCTTCTCATTTATATTTCCTAATGTAATGCTTATGCCAACATTAACAGCTTTTGATGCTATTTTACAGCCAATTGCTCATCGTGGTATTACAATGGAAAACCATAAACGAGGAATGTTTTTACTAGAAGCAGTAGGTTTAAAAAATCATGAACATACTTTAGCTAAAGACTTATCAGTATTTGAAAAGAAAAAACTAGCTATTGCAACATCATTAATTCAAAAACCTTTAGTAGTTTTAGCAGATAACCCAACGCAAGGATTGTCATCAGAAGAAACATCAGAGTTTTATAATTTACTAATAAAACTTTTAAAAGATGAATCTATTAGCTTAGTTGCTTCAATTGATGAAACTGTTTCTACAGAAATATTCAATAAAACTCAAAACATCTAATTTAAAAAAGCAGTCTTAAATGGCTGCTTTTTATATATTTCAGTTATTTATATTATTATTATCGATTATAAAAGTACTCCAGAGACCTAAACAAGGAACTTATTATGGAAAACAAACAGTTAAATAAGCAAGAGTTAAGGTCTTCAAAGTTAAATAAAGAAAGCTTTAAAAAACTTAACAGAAATAATATTGTAATTGTATTAGATAGTTTAAAAGTTGCACATAACATAGGTACTATTTTTAGAATGTCAGATGCAGTATTGGCTAAAAAAGTATACTTATGTGGTGATACTATAACTCCTCCAAACTATAAAATCAGAAAAAGTTCGGTAGGGGCTGAACGCTGGATTGATTGGGAATATACAGAAAGTATAGAAGACTTAATTAAAGAGCTAAAAAGTAAAAACAGTTTAATAATATCTGCAGAAGTTTCTAGTAATTCTATAGATTTTTCTAAATATAATAGTTTTTTAAATGATAACTTAGATAAGTCTAAAGATATTGTTTTAATTTTTGGTAGAGAATATGACGGTGTTTCTAAAGAGGCTTTAGAGTTATCAGACTTAACTGTGCACTTACCAATTTATGGAATGTCAAATTCATTAAATGTTTCTACTGTTGCAAGTGTTTTAATATATAAAACATTAGAGTACATTAATTCGAACTAAAAGCAGTCTTAAACGGCTGCTTTTTTTATTGCCCAAAAATGTAAAATGATGTAGTATATTATACAAGTTTTAAATAGCCATACGAACAGCCCTAAATGGGGTTGGCCTTTGTTAAAAGGTTTGTATGAGTTTAAGTCTCAGCAACACTTAAAGGAACTATAACATGTCAGACGATAACAAAGTAGTAGAACAGGTAGAAGAAGTAAAACCTGCTCCTAAATTTGTACATTTAAATGTAAGAAGTAAATATTCAGTATTAGAAGGTCTGTGTGATGCAGACTCTGTATTAGCAGCTTGTAAAGAACACAACATGCCAGCTGTTGCCATTACAAACAAAGATAATATTTTTGATGGCGTACAATTTACTTGGGCTGCAGGTGGTGCAGGCATTCAGCCAATTATTGGTCAAGCCTTAGCAATTTCAAACCCTGAGTTAGACCAAAAATTACAAAAACAAGATCCATTTTATGTTATCGCATTAGTTCAGAATGAAACTGGCTATAAAAACTTTATGCAATTAACATCTCAGGCGTTCATTAACTCTAAAACTATGAATGGCCCGCAAATCTCATTAGATTATTTATTAGAACATAATGAAGGTATTATCATACTAACAGGTTCATCAGAAACTGGCCCATTATCATATTACTTAAAAAAGAAAAATTACCAAGCTGCTAAAGACTTTTTAGAAAAACTAAAAGGTAGCTTTGGTGATAGAGTTTATGTTGAATTACAACGACACGGCCTTTATGATGAAAAACTTATTGAAGCAGACTTAATTAATTTAGCTTATGAAACAGAAGTTGGCTTGGTTGCAACAAACGAAGCTAGATTTATGACTCGTGAGCAATCAAATGGTTTAGAAGTTATGATGGCAATTCATGACTCTAAGGTTATTGCTGATGATACTCGTCGTTCATATTCTCCTGAATATTACTTTAAAACTCCAGATGAAATGTGTGAGTTATTTGCGGATATTCCTGAAGCTATTGAAAATACAGTTCAGATTGCAAGGCGTTGTGGTTTCCATATTCCTACAGGTATGTTTTATATGCCGGCTTGGGAAGATGAAGAGGGATTAGGTCGTTCAGAAGATGAGCTTTTAAAAGTTCAATCACAAGAAGGTTTTGAACAAAAACTTAGAGATTTTGTATTTCTAGATTGTAAAACAGAAGAAGAAAAAGAAGAAAAAAGAAAGCAATATCAAGAGCGTTTAGATTTTGAGCTTGGTATTATTAACCAAATGGGTTTCCCGGGTTATTTCTTAGTTGTTTCTGATTTCTGTAAGTGGAGTTTAAATAACGGAGTTTCAGTTGGACCAGGCCGTGGTTCTGGTGCTGGTTCTTTAGTTGCTTGGTGTTTAGATATTACAGCGGTTGACCCAATTAAATACGGACTTTTCTTCGAGCGTTTCTTAAACCCAGAAAGAGTTTCATTACCCGATTTCGATATCGACTTTTGTCAAGAAAATCGTCATAAAACAATTGAATATGTTCAAAAATTTTATGGCGATGATAGGGTTTGTTCGATTATTACTTTTGGTAAGTTAAAGGCCAAAGGTTGTATTCGTGATGTTGGTAGGGTGTTAGGTCTTGGTTTTGGTCAGGTTTCTAAAATTGCTGGTCTTGTACCTGATGATGCAAAAACTATTGAAAAAGCTATTAATGCTGAAGAACGTTTAAGAGATATGTATGATACTGATGAAGATATTCGTCAGATGTTAGATATTGCTATGCAAATTGAAGGTTCAATTCGTCAAACTGGTGTTCATGCTGCCGGTGTTATTATCTCACCTCAGTCAATTGTTGAAGTTAACCCATTATTCCAAGACCCAGGTTCAGATGTTCCAGCTACTCAGTTTGAAGGTAAGTATGTTGAGCCAGCAGGTATGGTTAAGTTTGACTTTTTAGGTTTAAAAACTTTAACAACTATTAAATACGCACTAGATTTAATACATGAGCAGGGTATTGATATTGAAATTGAAAAAATTCCAATTGATGATGCACCAACTTATGAAATGCTATGCCAAGGTGACTCTGTGGGTGTTTTCCAGGTTGAATCTGCAGGTATGCAAGATCTGCTGAAAAAATTACAGCCAAGAGATATTGAGCAGCTTTCTGCTCAGGTAGCGCTATATCGCCCTGGTCCGTTAGAATCAGGAATGTTAGATGACTTTGTTGAATGTCGACATGGTCGTCAAGAGCCGCATTATCCTCACCCATGTTTAGAAGATATTCTAAAAGAAACTTTTGGTGTTATTGTTTATCAAGAGCAGGTTATGCAGATTGCCCAAAAATACGCAGGTTATACACTTGGTGGTGCCGATATGCTTCGTCGTGCTATGGGTAAGAAAAAACCTGAAGAAATGGCAAAACAAACTGATATTTTTGTTAAAGGTGCTAAAGATTGTCAAAATGTACCAGAAGAAGACTCTAAAGCATTATTCAATCTAATTGAAAAGTTTGCTGGTTATGGTTTTAACAAGGCTCACTCATTAGCTTATGCCATTGTTTCATACCAAACTGCTTACTTAAAAGCACATTACCGTGAAGAGTTTATGGCTGCATCGATGACTCTTGATAGAGGTAACCCAGATAAAGTTATTACTTTAAAAGAAGATTTAGACTTTGGTAAAGTTCCATTATTAGCACCATGTATTAACCACTCTACAAACCGTTTTGAGGTTGAAGAACACGATGGTGTTAAGCATGTTAGATTTGCTTTAAATGCTATTAAGGGTTCTGGTGATGAAGCTGCAAGGTTAATTTCTGTAGAGCGTAAAGAAAACGGTAAGTTTAAAGACATTTTTGATGTTATGGAGCGACTAAATCCTGCATGTATGAACAAGCGTTTATTTGAAGTATTTACATACTCAGGTGCGTTTGACTGTTTCGGACATGAAAGAGGCTTCTTAATTAAGAACATGGATATGTTACTTCATTATATGCAAGAGTGTTCTAAAGAAAAAGTTTCAGATCAAATGAGTTTATTTGCTGAAGTTGCAGACTCAATGGAACGTCCTAAGCTTAAACACCATGACGGTTTAGACCAAATTGAACAATTAGAACTTGAAGAAAAAGTACTAGGCTTCTATTTATCAGATCATCCATTAAGTGCTTATAAAGAAGAACTTGAAAAACTAAAATCTGAACTTGTTGATATTAGAGATTTAGAAGAAAAAGCTAAAAAGTCTACTCGTGGTTCTGTTAAAATTGCAGGTGCCATTGCAGACTTTAATGAAAAGAAAACTCAAAACGGTGGTTTAATGGGTATTGTTAAAGTTTCGGACTTTACAGGTACTCAAGAAGTTGCGATTTTCTCAGCTCAGTATGAAGGCTTTAAATCAGTTATTGATGAAGGTATGCCAATTGCTATCACTGCAAGGCTTAAATATAACGAGGGTAGATTGTCTGTTCAGGCAGAAAATATTGAAGCTTTAGACTCTCAAACAATGAATGCCACAGCAATAAAAATTAGATTGCATAACCATTTAGCAATTTCGCAAATTGCAGATTTATTAGAAGATCAACAAAATGGTGGTACAGCAGTATTTGTAAATTATAACTTGCCAGATATTGGAGATGTTGTAATTAAATTAGCTAAATATATTAAATTAAATCGTAAGTTTTTCCATAGTTTAAAGCAAATTGAAGGTATGGAACTTCAAGAATAATAAAAAGTCTGCTAAATGCAGGCTTTTTATTATTAATTTATATTAATATTTATATATATTAATATTGAGTTGTATTAACTTTATATTATATGTTATTGTAGTATGATATTAGAATATTATTAACAAAAAATAAAAAGAGTGTGTAAAATGAATAGAAATTATATATTTGCAATTTCTGCATTAACAAGTGTGTGTGTAAGTGCAGATGTTAAAGCAGAAAATCTATACCCAAGCAGGGTAGACTTAACTGGTAAGTTAGGTAATGAAAGAACATTAGGCGAGTTAGACTTAATGTCTCCAATTAAACAAGATCCAAACAAAATTATTTATATTGACTTTAGAGGTCAAATTGATAATGACCAGGCTCAAGAATTTAACTTAGGACTAGGTGTTAGAAAAATTATTAACACAAAGTTATTAGGCGAAGCTATTATTGGTAATTATGGTTTCTTAGATGTTAGAAAATCAGAAAATAACAACATGTTCTATCAAACTACATTAGGTGCAGAGCTACTTTCTGAAAAATTTGATTTAAGAAGTAATATTTATATTCCGATTAATCAAGAAGAAAAAATTAACACAACAGATGTTAATTTAAGCAATAGCCAATCAGGTGTTAGAGTATCATACTCAGACTCTGAAAAAGCAATGTACGGTATTGATGTTGAAACTGGTACTGGCTTTAAACTAGATGAAAAAGCATCTTTAAGGTTTTATGCTGGAGCATACCACTTTGAAAATTCAGATGTAGAAAGTGTTACAGGTCCAAGGTTTAGAACTGAGTTTTTAGTGGATAATGCATTTATGAACCAAGAAAACTCTAAGTTTACTTTAGGTTATGAGTGGCAACACGATAAACCAAGAGGTTCGCAAGGTTTCTTATCAGCAAGGTTAAGTATTCCATTTGGTGTAAATAAAGACTCTAAGCTTGAAGGTATGCAAAAGCGTATGTTAAGCCCTGTAGTTAGAGATATTGATGTTGTTACAAGTAATAAAGTACAAACTGAAAATGCTTTATTTGAAGACGGTACAGCAATTGAAAACTTTTATAACGGTGTAGATACAGCACAAGAACTTCATGATTCTACAACAATGGGTGATAAAAACTCTCTTGTTGTAATTTCAAATGACCTTAACACGCCTTATTCTTCTATTATTTCAGAAGGTCAAAAAGTTGTAGGTGGTCAAAGCTTTGTTAAATTAAAAACACCAACAGGTAAAACAGTTTTTTATAAAACAGAAGGTAAAGCAAATCCTGTAATTGAAAATACTAATGGTAATACTGTATTTAGTACACCTCAAGGAGCTGATGCAAGTAAAATTCAGGTTTATGGATTAAAGACAGAGTCTGGTTCTAGTGATACAAGCATTATTATACCTGCATTTACTAAAGTAGAATTTGATTCAACGGTATCAGCAGGTGAGTCTTTAGGACAAGTTGATTTAGTTAATTTAAAAAATGAAGAATTGACATATACAATTGTTGTTGCTAACCCAGATTTTGATGATGGACTACCAGTTGGCCCAGGTAATGAAGAGTATTTAACAGATGTTATTACAGTAGATTCTTCAACTGGTGAACTAAAAGCAGGTGCTAATATTGCAAGTGCTCCTGATATGGTTGAAGCAATGGTAACGATTACAGATTCATCAGGTGAAGATCATGAAGCATTTTTACAATTAGCAAATGAAAATGTTGCAAATGCAGATTACTCATCTATTTTACCAGGTACATATTATACAAATGGTGTAACAATTAACTTTGGTGCAGATTTGAATAATATAGATGCTAATGCAGGTGGTAAAACAAAAATTGAATATGTTGCAGATTTAATTAACAAACTATTAGAAAAAGATCAAGCAGGGGAAGGCTTAATTACTAAAGCTTTAGAGAAAAACCAACCTCATCTTGTGAACTTTAATAATTTAGGTGAAATGGAAACATCTGAGGGTATGGCTTTCTTATATATAAATCCAAATTCTCAAGACTTACAAGCTGATGAAATCTTCCCAAATGCAAATGCTAATAATGGAGAAGATACAATTTCATCAAATAGAGATGCATCAGTTGAAGAAATTGTACATATGATTCATAACTACGGTATTACATATGCTCGCCCAGACTTACAAGTTAAGCTTGACCAACTAACACAAGCAGCCTTAGATGATGGTAAATTAGATTGGACTGATGGGCATGAGTTACCAAGAGGTGATTTAGATGATGAATACTTAGCAGACTGTGTGGAAGCATTTTATAACTTAAAAGCAGGTACTGGTTATGTTAAAGTAGGTGTTGGCTTAGACCCAGGCTCTAACAGAGATGATTTAAAAGCATTTGACCCTGAAATGCATGACTTAATTGCAGAAATCTTCCCAGATTCATTAGATTTAGGTTATTAAGCCGCATAAAACATATAAAATATATATAAATTAAAAAGCACCTTTCAAATTAATGAAAAGGTGCTTATTCTATTTGAATCGTAAATTTTTAATGAATTCTTCTCCTTTATTAAAGAAAAAACCTTGCATTAAGCATTTAGGTGCTAAGATATTAACATAACTAGCTTGCTCAAAATTTTCAATGTTCTCAACTACTATCTGAATGCTCGGGAAATCATCCCTTACATAAGAAATTAAAGTTGTGAACTTTTCGATTGGCTGGTCTTGCTTAGGCAAAACAAACTTCACAATGTCAGGTCTAGCAGCGTTAATTAGTCCATAAGGATGATTAGAATGATTAATATCATCAATCGCCACTTTTGCACCAACTTGCTTAACCTTTTGAGCAAACCATGCTGCTTCACTAATTGATATATTTGCAGTCTCAGTAATCTCTAGTATTATATGTTCTGCGACATCTTTAATAATAAAAACAACTTGTTCGGCAAACTTTAGTGTTTTAGCACTAATATTAACTGAAAAAACCTCTTCAGTTGGGTTATGTTTGATTTCTTGAACTACATTTCGTAGAACGAATAAATCAAACTCGATTATCTCTGAAGACTTTTCAAAGTTTAAAATAGTCTCTTGAGTATTTAGCTTCATATAACTTCTTGAAAAGCTCGATAGAACTTCTTTAAATGACACACAAAGCTCGTTACAGTATACTGGTTGATAGTTTAAGTTGACAACCATAGGTAACTCCTTTAAAAGTGATTTAATAGTTTTCAAAGTATTATATATAATAACATTAGAAAAAAAATGTCATGATGTAAAAACTTTACTTTTATGTTAATAGTTATATAATATAAATTATAACTTAAACTTTTTATTTAATTACTTGGATTGCCATAAGGAGGCAAAAATGAGTAAACTAAACAATAACTTAAAAGCTATTATTATATCGGTACTTTCTGTATTTGTTTTAACAGCTTGTGAAGATAGTAATGATGAAGCCAAAGATATTGAAACCTCTGCGGTTTCAAGCATTGCACCTTGTACGCTAACTATTGAGGCTGAAGATTCTATTGCTTTAGGTTATATTAATGATTTACTTGTAAATAATGAAAGCTTTAACAATGCTTTAAATAAAGCTTGTAGTCAAAATATTCCGTTCTTTGACTTGTATAATTCAGGAGATTTTTACAAAACTGACATTAAGCTTGGAGATGATGATGAAACAACATCGGTTCAAGCAAAAGATGTTGGAACATTTTATGTTCCATTGAGTACGGTTTATTATCAGCCAATTTTAGCGTTAACTAACTATGATGAAGAAACTGGCTATGTTCGAGCATCTCGTTTTATTGGTACTATTGATGGACGAGAGGTTGAAATGCGCTTTAGCATGAAATCTGGCTGGACATATTCAGGTTTCTTTTTCAAAAAGCAAGAGGTAGGAATATTTGCTCGTTCAAACTTTACAGCACCTAGCGGCGGCTTTGTAGAGTTTTTCTATACCGACTTTTTAAATAGCGGTAGATCATCAGACTACTATAAGCTTTTAAATAGTTATTGTGCTGACACATTTGGTGGAAAGTCATTTCCATTTGTTTATACTGGTGCAGACGCTAATAATTATGTTGTTTCAACAGGTTCTATTATTGGAACTTTAGAAATGACTAATATCGATAATATTAACTATACAATGCAAGATAACGAAACTCTTAGCCTGCAGAATATTCGTATTCAGGCATCGGGCAGTAATGTTAACTTGGCTGTAAAAGTACTTGTTGATATTCATCGAACAAATAGCGAAGTTTATAATGATGTAACATTTGATTGTTCCATTTAAAACCACAAAAAGAAAGCCACCTAAACGGTGGCTTTTTTATTTTATATTAGTAGGGCTTAAGCTTCTACTACATATCTACCTGGTGCAGCTTCAATAGCTTTGTATTTAGCTTTTGCACCAATTTTACGAGCTGGAACTTTACCTTCTGATTGAGCGTTAATCCACTCATTCCAGTTTGTCCA
The DNA here is from genome assembly GCA_002937495.1 of Pseudomonadota bacterium. Taxonomy (GTDB): domain Bacteria; phylum Pseudomonadota; class Alphaproteobacteria; order UBA1280; family UBA12223; genus UBA12223. Next base: position 11,312 of record PTJW01000016.1, read on the forward strand.
CCAGCTACCTTCAAATGATTCTGCTGTTTCTAGCCATTTGTTACAGTCAGCTTGGCCATTTACTGGAGCAATTGAGAAACCGCCTTTTTTCTTAGCAGGAGGGTTAACAATACCAGCAATGTGACCTGATGAAGCTAAAATAAATTTAACATCTGCTTTTGGCATCATGTGTAGGTGCTTAAAGCAACCTTTCCATGGTGCGATGTGGTCTTCTTTAGCTGTGATGTAGTACATTGGTGTATCAATTTTAGTAATATCGATTTTTTCACCTTTAAGTGTAATACCACCTTTTTTAACTAGGTTGTTTTCTAGGTACATGTTTCTTAGGTAGAAACTGTGCATAGCTTCAGGTAGTCTTGTTGGGTCATCATTCCAGTATAGTAAGTCAAATGGGAATGGTTGTTTACCCATTAGGTAATTGTTTACTACAAATGACCAGATAAGATCGTTAGCTCTTAAAGCTGAGAAAATACCAGCCATATCTGAACCATCCATATAACCTGTTTCAGCCATTTTAGATTCGATTAGTTGAATTGTATTTTCATCAGTAAACATTTTTAGTTCACCAGCTTCTGAAAAGTCAGATAGAGAAGTAAAGTAAGTAGCTGATTTAATTCTGTTATCTCCTTTAGCTTTCATGTATGCAAGAGTAGATGTTAATAATGTACCTGCAATACAGTAACCAATAGCATTAAGTTGCTCTTCACCTGTGATATCTAGAACTTTATCGAAAGCTTCTAGTAGGCCGTCTTGCATGTAGTCTTCCCAGTTTACATTTCTGTAAGATGCATCAGGATTTTTCCATGAAATTAAGAATGTTGTTTGGCCAGCTTCTTCAACCGCATATTTAACAAAGCTGTTTTTTGGTTGCATATCTAAAATGTAGAATTTGTTAATCCAAGGTGGGCAGATTAATAGAGGAGTTTTAGCAACATCTTTTGTTTTTGGTGTGTACTGAATAAGTTGGAACATGTTGTTTTCATAAACAACTGAACCTTCAGTAGTAGCAATGTTTTTACCAACTTCAAATGCTTCATAATCTGTCATTGATGGTTTAAATTTACCTTGTGGAGACTTCTCTAGGTCATTAAGTAAGTTTTTTAGACCTTGTACAAGGTTATCACCATTTGTTCTAATAGTTTCTTCAATAACATCTGGGTTTGTTAGGGCAAAGTTTGTTGGGCTTATAGCATCAACAAATTGCTTAGAGTAGAAAGATACTTTTTGCTTAGTTTCAGTATCCATTGTATCGTTATCATCAATTGTTTTAGCAACCCAGTCAGCTGTTAATAGGTATGACTGCTTGATATAGTTGAATAAGATGTTTTCATCCCACTGTGGGTTTGAGAATCTTCTGTCGCCTTTTTGAGGGTTATAAATATTACC
>PTJW01000017.1 GCA_002937495.1 Pseudomonadota bacterium
TAGACTTAAGCTTATTGAATCAACCGTTCTTAATTATTTTTAATAACACCCTACTCTTACGAGTAGGGTGTTTTTTTATGCTTTTTTTACATCAGTTACTTATAGAATGTAAGTAGCTGGTATTGCTTATTATTATTCATTAATATATAGTATAGTCTAATATTAAAATAAGAATAAAAGGTTTATTTATGACAAAAGAGTTTATTATTTATGATACAGAGTATTGGACAGATGAAGGCGTAATGAAAAGAAACTGGATGGGCTTAAAAGATCATCCTCCAGTACTTATCCAAATAGGTGGCTATAAAGTAAGAGCAGATCAAGAATTAAGCATTGTAGATGAGTTTATTTGCTATTGTAAGCCAGTTGATGAGAATGGAAACCAATTACCTATTACACAATACTTTACAGACTTAACAAATATTACAGCTGAAACAGTTGAAAATGAAGGATTACCAGCACAAGAGGTATTAAATAAATTTAAAGAATTTGCTGGGGAGAGTAATATTTACTCATATGGTAGAGATGATTATGTTTCATTATTAATGTCATCATATGTCAATGACTTTAAAATGCCTATTAGCATTAAGCAATTTAGTGATATTAGAAGATTACTTTCTAAAGCAGGTTTAGAAGAAGATGTTATATTTTCACATACTAGTGGTTCATTACACAAATACTTTAATGCTAATATTGATGGTATGCATGTACATGATGCAAGAGATGATGCTTTATCTATTTTAGTTTCATTAAGAGAAATGCTAAAAGATAATAAATATAGCTTAAAATCAGAAGATTTAGTATAATACTTATATAATTAATAATAGGAGATTAGATATGATTTATGTAAAAAAAGGTGCAATGTTTGGCTTAGATGCAAGAATTGCTTTAGCTATATTTGGAGCTTTATCGGTAATAAGTGGCGCAGCTTTATATTCTGCTATTCAAGAAAGTAAACTTGTGTCAATAGTTACAGAGATGCAAGAACTACATAAGTCATACATTGCTTATAGCTTAGATGTAGGTTCTATGGATACTTATTCTAATACTTTCTTACTTATAGAGAGGTTAGTTGATAATTCTAATAATGCAGCAGGTTGGTCTGGTCCTTATACATCCTTAGGAAATTATAATGATCATAGAGAAATTTATTTAATTAATAGTAAATTTGGTAGATATGCCATGAGATTAGCTAAAGATACTGCTTTTGGTGCAGCAAACTCGTTAGAAGCTTGTGATGATACAGATCCATGTTATGTTTGGGTACAAATTTTAACTCCTGATGCAGCTACTGGAAATCAGTTAGATATACATATTGATGGAACAGCTGATACAAATGCAGGTAATTTAAGAATTAGAAATGGTGGTGTTTACTATAAAGTAGGGTTAAAGATTTAATAATAAGAAAGAATAGCTATGAAATACTTTATTTTATCAATTATGGTTTTAATAACTGCATGTTCAGAACAAACTGAAAATGAAAATAAGCAACCAGTATTAACACCAGAACAGATTAAAAATATTAGAAGTAAACCATTTAATGAATTAACAGATAAAGAAAAAGCTGTTTTAATTATGATGATGGATTCTAAACAAAAAAATAATCCCCATAGTACAGAAAATTAAAAAAGGCCACTAGGGCCTTTTTTTAACATAGTTGCTTAACTTTTCGATTAGTAGTTATTGATTGGTAAACTAAAGACTCTAATGATTTTGCCTGAGGAATTGCTATACTGTATAGTTTATCAAAGTTTTTAAGAGTATCTTCTGCTACATTTCCAGATGGTTCATTAACTAATGTTAGAAAGTCTATTAAAATATTTTTTAAATAAATTGTTGCGTTAGATTCATTTATTTCATCTTTAATAGTAGAGTAGATATCTCGTCTTACTTTATTTTCACTAATTAGTTGATTGCAAAAGCAGTTAAAGAATTTTAAATTACTTTTATCAATACTATAACATTCAATATAGTTTAAAACACAAGAAGCATAAGGTTTTAAAACTATTACTTCTTTATGTAAGTTATAAATTGCAATAATAGCAAATATATCTTCTGGTTTAATTAGCTGTAGGCAAACATCAAAGCTTAAGTCTTGCTCTAAATGAAGTGCTTTCTCTAATTGTGGAAGTGTATAAGGAAATTTAGATACAAATAAGGATGCGTTCATATATTCCCCCTTTATAGAAACGGCATATGTGTAAACATAATTGTAACCACTAAAGGTTGTTAATGCAAGTATAAAGACAAAAAAAGAAAAGCCCTAAGTAGGGCTTCTATCAATAAAGTGATTATGCTGCTTTTGCAAATAAGCTTAGATGCTTAAATAAAATCTCATCTGCTTCGCTGTAGGGAACAATATAACCTTCAGCCATAGCTTTACACTTTTTATTGTATAATACGCTACTAATAGAAATAATGCTGTCTTTAGCTTTTCTACTATTACAATGCATTGGCATTTTTCTGCTTTTAAAAATACCGCTGTTCTTAAACCACTGATAGTTTGGTCGACCATTTACAGCTTTTAACGCTGCTTTAAATGTAAAGATAAGCATATTTGTAGCAAGAAGATCATAGTTAAATAATGTTATATCTTGGTTAGGTTCATGTTTATTTTTAGAGTTATGAATTGCTAATGCACTGTTATAAAACTGAATAAGTTCTTCATGTTGAACATTTTTATACTCAGCAAGTTTACAAAGAATATCAAACTCGTCTTTATAGCGGTTTTCTCCTATAGTTCGTTCAAAAAATACTTTTGTTGTTTCAGCTAAAGCTGCAATAACAGGGTCATCATTATGCATATCGTATAAAGAAACAATATCAAAGGCATTTTCATAACCTAAAATATCAAGAGCAATATCAAGATCAATATCTTGCCCTAAGGGCGTATTTTCTAAAGATTCAGGAAGTTCGTTTAGTGTACGACTTATATGAAAAGCTTTGATTTTTTTCATACTTAAGTCCTTCTAAGATTAGTTTATTAAAAAGGTTAAAGGTAAAACTAAATAATTTATAATCCTAAAAGGTTAAGAAGTCAATAATTTTTTATGTATTTTTAGATATTTTTTTATAAATAAAAAAAGACCCATAAAAGAGTCTTTTTTATATAGAAAACTTAACAGGTTATTCTTCATACTCTGTATAAATTTTTTCTAATAAATCGATATAAGTTTTTTCAAGTTGAAATACTTGAACTCCCAAGCTTTGGCATGCAGCATTAAATATATTATTATAAGTTTCTAAACTACACACAAAGGCAACATTAAGGTTTAGTATATTGCTGTATAAAGCTATTTGCTCAGCAGCAATTTTTGCAGTCTCAGGTTTTGCAATTAGCAGCTCTTCATGTTTACGAGGGCTTGTTATATCTAAAGCATTTGGATATATTTGAGAGATTAAATTATCAATAAATTTTTTAAATTTATCATGATTATAAGCTTTAGTTATGTGTACCAAAGTTTCGATTTGTGGAAGATTGTTATCTCGCTTTGAGTTTTTGATATTTTCAAGAATATCTAAAGCACTTATAAACTGATTAATATACATCCCAGTAAGGTTACTAGGTTTTAATTCAGATTCTGTAAATTTAGTAATAAGTTTAGCCATACTGAGTTCCTCATTAAGAAGGGGCAATAAAATAATTAAAACTACATAGTTTATTTTAAACTTAAGTAAATTTGGTTTAATTATTATAATAATATTATGGTTATTATACAATAAAAAAGGCTCTATAATAGAGCCTTTTTTGTTATTTACTTATTTTTCAAAGTATTGGTTAGTTACTGTTATTGCGTTAGCAAAAAGTCGTAAACTTTTTGACAGAACAGTTTTCGAAAGTCATTTTGCTCTGAATATTCAGAAATATTTTCTTTTAATGCTGTTTCAAAGTCTTTAGATAAAGACATTAAATGGCGGTAACCAGTACATAGTGCTAGTTGAACCAAGGGAATATCTTCACAGAAAACATTTTCTTTATGGTGTAGGAAGGCATAATCTTTTTCTGCCACTGCTTTTAAAGAGGTCAACGCTTGTGGAAATGTTTCTTCAGCGATAAATTCTTTTTCAATTAAAACTTGAGCCAGAATAGCACCAGCTTCAAGCTCTAAACCATATAGTTCTACAAGTAGCAAAGAGTCATCTGCTTTGATGTTCTTTACGATTTGAGAGAGTTCAATATTTTTAAATGGTGGTGCGTACTGCAGTAATGAGCTTGATAGGTATGGAAAGTTAAAACCTAAAGCACATGTGTTTACAGATTTCATATATACCTCCAAATAGGGGTTATTACATTAAGAAAAGAGTTGCTATTTCACAATAACTTATTTTTCAAAGTATTCGTGAAATAAGTCACATACTTGTCCAGCTTTATAATTAAGCTGTAGCAGACTTTTGAAAAAACCTGTCAAGTAGTATGACATTACAAACTCGCGTTCTTCAACACCTGTAAGTACATTTAGGTATTGAGAGCTATTAGGTGCTGTAAGCGATTGAATGAACTTGTGGTAATCTTCGTCATTTTCAACTTGTGTAAGGTCAACTAGGTATAGATAACCAGAAAGTCCTTTCCATTGAGCAACCTCAAGCAAGTCTTCAAGTGTTACTGCCTCAACTTCATTAAGTTGTTGAAACGGTGTTTGGTTTAACTCTGCACGTTTAAATGTTCTTTTCATTTAGAATCTCCTGAGAGTGTTAAGAAAATTTATGGTTTGTAATCCTATGTATTATAGTAATTATTTTTAATTTTTCAAGATGAAAAAGGCACCATATAGGTGCCTTTTCTAGTTATTTACAGGATGGAAGTAGTGCCAGTCTTCATCCATTTCGAGATATAGTTCACGCATTTTAGGGTAAAAGTTTGCCCATAGTGGTCCGCTTGAAAATGTTACTGATAAATCTTTAATTTCATTATCAATAAAACTTTCATGTTTTACAACATTTCGTAAAAAACGGATACAGCATCGAGTAGCTGCTTGAACATCGCTAAGCTGCTTCATAGCTTCATGCTCTAAATCATAATGTTTAGAATCATCATCTACAAGCGCTTGCACATAGTTAATCAGTTTTTCAAAGTGGCTGTATTCATCTTTTAAACGGTTTAGTAAAAATGGGCCAATGCTTTGTACAATTGGTTTTGTTTCAGACATTAAACCATATAGATGCACCAAACGAAGAATATCGTCATCTTTAATTCGTTCTAGTGCTTTTTGGAAGTGAACATGCTGTGCAACAGTAATGTTTTCAGCAAATTCTATTTTTTCTGCAAGATATGGAAATTCTTTAAAAAGCAGAAAAGCAGGGGTGGGGGATAAAGGATCTTTCATAGCTACTCCTTAGAGTATAAAATTAAGATAGGTATAGCCAGTATATTATAAGAAATAAGCCTTGAGTTATCAAGGCTTATTAGTTTAGTTATTGATGATTTCTTCAAGTTCAGACCATCTTGTGTATTTGGCATCTAAAGTTGCTTGAACTTCACCCATTTTATCACAGTAAGCTTGGAACTCTTCAAAGTTAGATGAGTCAACTGGGTTTGCATGAAGTTGCTCTAGTTCTTCTTCTAATTTAGCGATAGTTTCTTCCATATTTTCATATTCAAATTTATCTTTAAATGATATTTTTTTAGGGTTACGATTTCTATAGTCTTCTTTTTCAGATTTATCTTCAACCTTTTTAGTTTCTGCTTTTTCGGTAACGCCATTCATATGATTTTGCCACTGCTGAACATCAGCAAAATCTTGTAAGTCAGCACTGCCAACAAAACCTAAAATTTTAGTAGAAACTGATTCAACAAGCTTTCTATCATGCGAAATTAAAATAATAGCACCAGGGAAAGTTTGCAGAGCTTTCTCTAACATTTGTAAAGATTCAATATCTAAGTCATTTGTTGGTTCGTCTAATAAAAGAACATCAGCTTTTTCAAGCATAATCATACCTAGGTTTAGCCTTGCTTGCTCACCACCAGAAAGGTTTTTAATAGGAGTGTCTACTTGGTCATGACGAAGCTGTAAGTATTTCATCCAAACATTAATATGTACTAGTCTGTCTTGGAAAATAACAGAATCAGCGCTACCACAGAATAATGTTCGTGGAGTCATAGTTAAGGCAAGGTCTTTTCTGCCTTGGTCAAAAATAGCAACTTGTAAATTATCTACATACTTAACAGTACCAGTATCTGGAGCTAGTCGTTTAGCAATAATATTTTGTAAAGTTGATTTACCAGCACCATTTTTACCTAATAAACCTAAACATGTTTTAGGTGCTACTGTCATATTAAACTTATTAATAATAGTTTTATTAGCAAACTTTTTAGTAATGTTTGTTAAAGTAATAAGTCGTTTAGTTTTTCTATCAGTTGCTGAAAATTCAAAGCTTCTTTCTTGGTTTCTTTTAATAGAAAGTCGTTTGTTTAAATCTTTAAGTTGGTCTTTCATTTCATGAATAGCATCAATTCGGGCTTCAGCTTTTGTAGTTCTAGCTTTTGCACCTCTTTGTAGCCATTCTTGTTCAACTTTTAATCTTGCTTTTAATGAATCACGAGTTGACTGCTCGTTAGCAAAGTATTCTTCACGCTTTTTCATGAAGTCTTCATAAGCTAAGTCTTGCTTAAAGAATCCTTTAGGGTAAATAGCGTTAATTTCCATTGTTTTGTTTGTAATATTATGTAAAAATCTTCTATCATGAGATACTACAATAAAGCCAAACTCTGCAGCTTTTAAAGTTTGCTCTAAATCTAAAATACCGTCTAAGTCTAGGTGGTTTGTAGGCTCATCTAGTAAAACCAAGTCAGCTTGAGTTGCTGTAGCACAAGCAATAGATAAACGTTTTTTCCAGCCACCTGAAATTTCAGATACTTTTGTAGTTTCTACATCTTCAATAAAGTTAACTTTATTTAAAGCAAAAATAGCTTTAGTTCTTTTTTCATCATAATCTAAAGGCATGCCATCCATAGATTCAATAACAGTTTCAAGTAGGCTTAATGATTCATTAAAGTTCTCAGATTGTGGAAGGTAGGCAACAGTTACACCTTTTGCAAAGTCAATTTCGCCATTGTCATGATCAACCACATTTGAAATAATCTTTAATAAAGTAGACTTACCTGCACCATTTGGGCCGATAAGTCCTAGTTTATCACCTTTGTGAATAGTTAAGTCAATTCCTTGAAATAACTCTCTATTACCAATTCTTTTTTGAATACCTTCTAATTTAATTAGTCTCATAAATTTTGTTTCTATATTTCTATATATTATTTAGTCTTTGAATTATCTTCTTCAATATACAGACTTGTTGATGGAAATGCAAATCCAGTGCCTGCATTTTCAACGATTTCTTTAATTTTACATCTTAAATCTTCTTGAATTAATAACCATTCAGTCCAAACTGTTGTGTTAGTGAATGCGTAAATTTGAATATCAATAGATGATGCACCAAAGTTAACAATTTTTACAAATGTTGTAACATCTTGTTTTGCAAAGTCATCATTGTTTTGAATGTAAGTATTAATTTCATCACAAATTTGCTTAAGTTGAGCAGTAGTAGTAGAGTATAAAACACCAACTTGGAATTTTACCTGACGGTGGCTCATTTTAGAAAAGTTTGTTACTGCATTATCTGAAAGTTTTGTATTTGGAACATATACAGGTGCTTTATCAAATCTTACAATTTTAGTAGATCTAAAGCCAATTATTGCTACTGTACCTTCAACAACACCATCAATTTTAACCCAGTCGCCTTGCTCAAATCTTTTTTCTGCAATTACTAATATACCTGCAATAATATTTTTAAATAAGTCTTGTGCACCTAAAGCTACTGCAACCCCGAATAAACCAAGACCTGCTAAAATTGGTGCAACTTTAATCCCCCATACTTCTAAAACTGAAGCAATTGCTAAAAAAATAATTAGTACTCTAATAGTTCTTAAAAGTAAATCTACCATTTCTTTAGTAAATACTTTTTGTAACTTTCTTAAGCTTTTACCCAATAAGTCCATACATGCATGGAATAACCAAAATACAATAACTACACCAATTGAGTTTTGTATATTAATCATAAATGTTGAAGACTCTTTATTAAAGTTAAAATAATTAATAATAATAGATACTGAAATTAAGTAACCTAAAAGTTCTAAAGGTTTTTGAATTCCTAGTAGTGTAGCATCAGATGATTTTTTTTCTATTTTAAATCTAGTGAAGAAGAACTCAACTCTTCTTACAATAAACCTTGCAATTGTTTTTCTAAATACTAAAGGTAATACAATAAGTACACAACCAACACAAAAATAAAGCACTTGCTCGATAGTAATGCTTTGTAATATAGCTGTAAAGTCAGACTTATTAATATAGTCTTTAATTAGTTCAATCATTTTATTATTCCTTGTTTTCGGTATTTTTTACTGCAATTATAAAAATATAGTGCAATATTGTTTACTATTTAATTATGTAATGGTGTCAAGATATACAGTTTTGACGTTTTTGTATATAAAATTATATCAAAAACAGTATACTAAAGGCAATATAAAATATGATATTTCTTGCAAAAAAGTCACATGTCAGGTAAAAAGTATTATCAATAGTTATAAGATATCAAGATATTTATTGAAAACTCACAGTATTTATCTTATATTAATAATTGAATCTGATTTTCATGTGGTATGAAAATTTGAATTTAGTTTTAAATAATTATGGAGAGAAATTATGAGAAAACTTTTTAAACAATTCGCTATCTTCGCAGTAGTAGTAGCAGTAGCAGGTGTTATTGGTTCAGATGCATTCGCTACAAACTATGATGCAGGTAAAGATATGCTTTCTGACTTCACAGGTACAATGAAGGGTACAATGGGTACAACAATTGGTCTAGTAGTATCTCTAGTTGGTCTATACATGTGGGTTTGGAACCAAGTATCATGGGGTATTTTCGTAGCAATCGCAGGTGCGCTACTAACAGCATTCCCAGGTATTTACCAATCAATTGCACAAGGTGCTTCAACATCATTCCAATCAACAATTGGTAACAACACTGTTAAGCAAGGCGCTGTTAAGCAATAATTATATAATTTATATAAAATACAAGCTCTCTTCGGGGGGCTTTATTTTTTTTATTTAAAATAGATTATTATATATTAAAAAAATACCAGCTAATTATAGCTGGCTTTTTTATATTATAGAGTATTTGTTTATTCATCCATTGCAACATAGTTTTTAAAGCTAGATGTAGCACCATCAAATAATAAGTTAATAGCAGTAGTTGCACCCTTACGGTTTTTAGAAATAAGTAATTCTGTTTTACCACGGCATTTTTCTAGTTTTTCTAAACCTTCTTTATAAGCTTTAGATTCTGGATCTGCACCCATTTCTTTTGTAATATAGTATTCTTCACGGAATAAGAACATAACAATATCGGCATCCTGCTCAATCGAACCAGAGTCACGAAGGTCAGAAAGCTGAGGTCGTTTGTTTTCTCTTGATTCAACACCACGAGCTAACTGTGATAGTGCAATTACCGGAACATCTAATTCTCTGGCAATAGCTTTTAAACCTTGTGAAATTTGAGAAATCTCTTGTACACGGTTTTCAGCTGAAGCTCTTAATAATTGAAGATAGTCGACAATAATAACGCCAATATCGTGTTTTCTTTTTAGTCTTCTTGCTCTTGCTCTAACAGCGTTAATGTGTAAAGCAGGAGTATCATCAATATATACAGGTGTGTGTGATAGTTGGTCTGCAGCTGCAATAATACGGTCTTGCTCGTTTTGGTTAATTTGACCTTTAGCTAATTTAGTTTGGTCAATAGAAGCCCACGATGCTAAGAACTTAGCTGCAATTTGGTCAGCAGACATCTCAAGTGAGAAGAAACCAACACCACCTCCACCTGGGCGATTTTCTAATGCTGCTTTTGCTGTATTTAATGCAATGTTAAGACAAAAAGTTGTTTTACCCATTGACGGACGAGCAGCTAAAATAATTAAATCGGAAGGTTGTAAACCACCAGTAATTTTATCATAATCTGTAAAGCCTGTTGTATAACCAGTTAAAGAACCACCAGAAAGCTTAGCTTCTTCCATTTTTCTGATAACTTCAACTAATGGAGATTTAAGATCTTGGAAATCTTTACCAGTTTCACCTGTTTGAGCAAGTTTAAATAATTTTTCTTCAGCTAATGAAATTAACTCAATAGGTTCTTTTTTTTCTTTTTCAGATGATGCATTTGTAAATACAGAGTTAACCATATCTGTACCTACTTTAATCATTTGTCTTTCTAAATGATGTTTATAAATAATATCTGCATATGTTTTTACATTAATAATTTTTGATGCATTATCATTAAGATGTTGTAAAAACTGCTTACCGCCTAGTTCTTCAAACCAGTCTGCAGATTTAAAATAAGATGTTAATGAAACAGGGTCAGCTACTTGGCCTTTTTCAGATAAAATTTGAATTGTTGAAAAAATTTTACCGTGTACACCAACATAAAAGTGTTCTTCTTTTAAAAACTCATCAACAGAACCTAATAGTTCGTTGTCCATTAATAGTGCGCCGATAAGGGCTTGTTCAGAGTCTAAAGAGTGTGGAACTTGATTTTGTTCTACTGACATATTAATACCTTTTCATTATAATTATACGATGTATTTAATATACTTTATAAATGCTTTATTTGTCAAGCTAACAAAACTGCTTTAAAGACACAAAATTTCGTCTTGTTAATTACAAAATAATAAGTTTTATTAGTTTGATAATATATATAAGTTTTTTAAATTAAAGCTATGACTACAAACTATAAATATATAATATGTATTAAGCTTGAGCATTAAAATTAAATAATTTTAAAAGTTAAAAAAGGCTGATATCAGCCTTTTTATATAGTTGAAATAATTATTACTTTAGTTTAGATATAAGCTCTACAGCCATTTTTGCAGAATGAACACCTGCTTGCTTAACATATTCAGGGAAAGAGATGTTTGATTCTTTACCTGCAATATCAGATAATGATCTGAAAATAATAAATGGAATATCATACCTATGAGCTGTTTGAGCAATAGCAGCTGCTTCCATTTCACAAGCCTGCATAGTAGGGAAGTGTTTTCTTGTTTCTTCTACTTTTTGTGGGTTATGCATAAAAATATCACCAGTAGCAATTAAGCCTGTAACTGTTTTAACTTCTTTTAAAGTTTCTAAAGATTGAGCAATTTTAATTAATTCATCATTTGCTTTAAATCTTGCAGGCATTTGTGGAACTTGGCCCATAACATAATCAAAAGCTGTAACATCAACATCGTGATAGCACACTTCATCAGAAATAATAACATCGCCAACTTCTAAAGATTGGTCAAAACCACCCGCTGAGCCAGTATTAATAATACAAGCAGGCTTAAAATTTTCAATTAAAATAGTTGTACCAACAGCAGCATTAACTTTACCAATACCAGATTGTAATAAAACTACAGATTGGTTGTTAATAGTTCCGTCAAAAAATTTAAATCCAGCAATTTCAGACTCTACACAGTTTTCTATTTGAGGTTTTAGAGATTCAATCTCTTCATCCATTGCTCCAATAATAGCAATTCTATCTGTTAGGTTAATTTTCATAATATAATAGATGTCCTTATATATTTTATAATTTGATTTATACTTGAAGTATAGCAGATTTGCAAAATTGAGCAATATAAATTATACTCATTAAGTTGTTTTTTAATAAAAAGGGATAAGTATATGTTAAAAATTGGAGTGGTGTTAGGCTGTAAGCCTTCAAGTTTTTCTAAAGATAGTCATTATAGTATTGAAATAAGATATTTTGATGCTATTGAAAAAGCAGGTGCTATAGCAGTTCCAATTACATATTCTCATATTGAACAACAACTACAAGATATTGACGGAATTTTACTACCGGGTGGCGACTTTAACACTCCAGCACATTACTATGTAGAAAATAAAGATAATCCATATGAAGATGAAGGCACATGGTTTAATGCTTTTATGGGTATTGGTAAATATGCATTAGACAATAATATTCCTATTTTAGGTATTTGTGGTGGTATGCAAGTATTAGCAATTTTATTAGGCGGAAAGTTAGGAATGCTAGGGCATGAAGATCATAGAAATGAAGATAATAAAAAACTAGCTCATGATGTTTTAGTAAATCCAGATACATTATTGCATAAAATTACAAATAAAAGAGTTATTAAAGTTAATTCTATTCATAGAGAGCATGTTGCAAAAGTAAATGATGATATTGTTATATCTGGTTATAGTGAAGATAATATTATTGAAGCAATCGAATCGAAAAATCATAAGTTTGCATTAGGTGTTCAATGGCATCCGGAATGCTTGGTAGATGATAAGCAAGTAAGTGAACAGCTAGAATTATTTAAATACTTTTTAAAACAATGTAATAAGTAAGAGTCAACAATGACTCTTATTTTTTTGATTAAAAAATAACCATTTAAGTAATATTATACATTTTAAAAATTTTTATCATAGGTTATAATTTACTACATATAAAATAATAAAAGTAGGTTATTGCTATATGAATATAATTTGGTTTAAAAGAGATTTAAGAATATATGATAATAAGGC